>JASHQP010000058.1 GCA_030039095.1 Streptosporangiaceae bacterium | reverse complement strand
GCACCGTGCCCGACGCGAAGAGCAACGCCCCCTCGACGAGCAGCACGTACTCCCACGGGTTCACCAGCGAACTGGCAGCGCCGAACGGCGACGATCCCTGGCCTCCGGCCAGGGCCGGGTCGAACTGCCCGACAGCGCCACTGGTCAGCCGTTCCGCCTCGCCGCCTGCCAGCAGGTCGCAAGCGCAGGCGAACGATCGCGCCCGGCCTTTGCTGCTCACCTCCAGAACCTCTAGCAAACGCTCGTGAAAGTGCGTAGAGAAGTCCAGCCGAGCGTCATTCCCGCCGGTGCCCAGCAGCGGCGAGAAGGACGCCCGCTGGCCCGCGAGCACGACCGTGGCGTCGATCCACGGCAGCAGGGCGTCCGGGCAACGGTTGCGGAGTTCCTGCACGCAGCGTGCTTTGTCCTCATTCTTTTTCATGTCCCAGCCGTGCTCTGCGATGGCCTTGGGCACCCATTGGGCGATGCCGATCGCATCGCGGAAACCCACGAGACGGGGCGAGGGATGGGCCAGCAGCGCGCCGATCCGCCGTTTCGGCTCCTTATCCTTCGCGCCGAACCCGCTGCCCCCGTTCCAGGGGCTGAGCACCGGCGTGGGGACATACTCGTCCGCGAGCCATGCCGCGATGTCCTCGACGCTCGTGTCGATCACCAGGTGATCGGACGTCCAGGCCGCCGTCGCGGCCGGGTCGGCCTGCTCGCCGAGCAAGCGGATCAGGCCGAGCCCGGCCAGGTAGGAGCCGAGCGGTTCGGGGCGAAGTCCGGGCAGTACGTGGCGTGTCATGCCGGCACCTCCATCGCCGCGCTGGCCCGCCAGTCGGCTATCCGGACCACGGTTTCCAGGTAGGCGAGCACGAACGGTCCGTAGCGATCGCGCAGGGCAAGCGCGCTCCGGGTCCATGACCTGTCCCCGCCGAGGGCGAACTGCTCGAGGTCGACCGTCAGGTCCCCGCCCGGCTGGCCGAGCAGCGGCGGCACCGCCACGGTGGAGTCCTGCTCCAGGCCCAGCAGCACGCCGGGCTCGGCGTCGCTGGGCTCGCGCACCTGGACGCGTAGCTTGCCGTGGTGGGCGAGCACCAGGTACCGCGCCAGGTCGGTCTCGTTCAGATCAGCGAGCAGCCCGCTGAGCGGCCCCTCCAGCATCAGCAGCGACGCCAGCTCGTGCCGGAAGTGAACGTCTCCGGTGAACCTCAGCCGCCCCTGCTGTGCGGACTTCGCCCATGGCTGCCCGGCGTTGATCTCGGCTCGCTGACCGCCAGGTGCCAGGCCGCACAGCGCGTCCTGCCAGGTCTTGTGGCACTTGCCCACGTCGTGCGTATACGCAGCGGCGACGGCCGCAGCGACCTCCGCCGCGCCGACCGTCGGCTCGAGCACACCCAGCAGCCCTCTCGCCTGGGCACGGGTCTCGACGCTGTGCTGCTCCAGCGGTACCCAGGCCCGCTGCGCGACGCTCGCCGAGTCATCGTCGTAGCTGTCCTCGGTTCCGGTCGCCGGATCTGCCTCTGGCAGCAGGGCGGGACAGTCGAGTACCGGGCGCCTCGCCGCCGGGTCGAGCCCGATCTCCGGGTCGTATCCTCCGGCGTCGGCCGATACCAGCAGCACCTCACCCGGCCGGGCGCGCTGCTGGCCGTTGACCTTGGCCCACCGTCCCAGAGCCTGGTCCAGCCGCCACACGGCGACATCGCGCTTCATGAGGGCTGCCAGATCACCAAGCGGCACCCGGCAGCGCCACGGCGCGTCGGGTGCCTTCGCGGTCTGGGGCGGGGCGCCGTCTCCAGCATCCGGAGCGGGCTCCCAGTTCGCCCAGGCGAGCTGGCAGTCTAGGTCGTCGGCGTCACGCACGTAGGGCGCGACATCGAGGTCGGCTCCGCTCAAGTCCGGCGCGGTATCGAACAGGCCGACCAGGTCGGGTTTGCGCAGTACCGTCACGGCCGGCTCCGTGGTGGGCACCTCGCGGGCCAGCAGGTCCTCACCGGTGACCGCTTCGCCCTCCAGCCGCTGCAGTTCGGCGATCGCCGCTGCGATGTCCGGCTGCGGGTAGGGCTGGTGCGAGGCGGGCTCGGCCCAGTACAGCAGCGCCCCGTCGATCTTGCCGGAGCGGTTGCACCGGCCGGCCCGCTGCACCACGCAGGGCCACGGCGCGGCCTGGGTGATGAGCACCGCCGCGTTCAGGTCGATGCCCGCCTCGACCACCTGTGTGGCGACCACGATGTGCCCCTGCTCCCCCGGCGGCGCGATCACGTTCTCCACCAGCCGCTGCCGCTCGTGCCCGCGGAACCGGGAGTGCAGCAAAGTGCACGGCACCTGGCCCTTCCGCAGGTCCTGGTACACAGCCTGAGCGGCCTTGACCGTGTTCATCACGACGAGCGTGAGCGTTCCCGGGCGGTGGCTGCCGCGCGCCGTCGCCGCGATCTCCTTGGCATCGCCGGGCCGTGCGACGAGCCGCCGCACGGTCCGCCGCGCGCCCAGACGTACGGCAAGCTCCCCGGTCCGGTCCGCCGGCTCGATCTGCAGCATGCCGTCCGGACCGGGCGCCGGGTTGTCCACCGTGTCGAGCAGCGACTGCGCGACCGTCGCCGACATGCAGGTGAGGCCGAACGGCTCGGCCGTGCCGAGGGCACGCGCGAATCCGGCAAGCTGGCGCAGCGTGGTGGTCGACTCCGGGCAGAGCTGGATCTCGTCGACGACCCAGTGCGCCCCGTTGGTCACCAGGGCAAAGTCGATCGGGTAGATGGAGCGCCCGATCCCGTAGCCCCGGTTCAGGGCCTTGCTGACCAAGGAGTCCACGGTGCCGACGACGATCGCTGGCCGGTGCATGTCCACCCGCCACTGCCGCTGACTGGATCCCTCGCCACCCATCACGACGTGCAGCGCCACTTTGTCGTCCAGGTCGAGACCATCCAGCCACCCCGCCACCTCGCCTGCGACCTGCTCCACCAGGCTGCGCTGCGGAAGCCCATAGATCAGCCGCCGCGGCGTGGATGCCGGCTCCGGACCGTATAGCCGTCGCCACAGCCACGCCAGCACGATCCCGGTCTTGCCCGATCCAGTCGGCGCCCGCACCACAGGCGGCAGCCCATCCCGGGCAAGCCGTTCCTGATAGCCATACGGCGGAGACCCCGTCGCTGTACTGAAGAATTCGTCAAAGGACGTCATGCGTTGTCTCCTTAGGGGGTTCAGAAGGTTCCTCACGCAGATCGGGTGCTCATCCGGCGCGCACGCGGTGGTGGGCCAGGTGCGCCATTACGGCCTGGTTGGCTTCCCAGCCGTCGGGGAACTTGGCTGGGACGTTGAGATGGACCGGCTCGGTTGACGGATGGGCGTCGAGGAGCTCGGGGATCCCGGCCCTGGCGACCACGATGCAGGCGTGTCGATGGCGGGAGGTCAGCACGCAAAGGCGGCCTGCCTCCAAGTGGAACGCGGTGG
>JASHQP010000604.1 GCA_030039095.1 Streptosporangiaceae bacterium | reverse complement strand
GACCGCCTGCAGCGCCTCGGACTCGGACGCGCCGAGCGCGGCGAAGTGCTCGATCTCCTTCCACAGGAACGAGTGATTGCTGTCCACGGCCAGGCAGATGTTGACGCCTGCCCGGATCAGCTCGGGGACGAAGCGGCGGGTCCGGTCAGTCGCGTCGATGACCTTTTCCTTCCACCATTCCTCGCCGTAGTCGGGCTTGACCGCGAAGCCCGTCTCGTCGTCGAAGAAGAGCTGCAGGTTCGGGTCGCTTAGCGTGGTGCCGTACCTGGTGAAGTACTCGAGGTCGATGTCCTCGAGCAGGTTCGCATGCTCGACGCTGTCCACACCGAGCTCCATAGCCCAGCGCATCGCGGGCCCGCCGATCGCGTGCGCCGCGACCTTGATGCCTAGGCCGTGTGCTTCCTCGATCGCCGCGGCGATCTCTGCCTTCGAGTACGCAGGCGCGCCGGTAAGGTCACCCTGCAGGTAGTCGACATAGCGCGGGCCGTTCATCACGTTCGAGACGAACAGCTTGATCCAGGACGCGCCGGCGTAGTAGTTCTGCCGCACGGCGACGCGCATCGCGTCGGGGCCGTCGACGGCGTCTGCGAGGAACGAGGCGGTCCCGTGTGACGGGCGCAGGGGGCGGGCGCAGGTGAGCAGCGACGGCCCGTCGATCCGGCCGCTGTCGATCGCCTGCCGGAACGCGAAGTCGATCCCGGGCGGGTCGCCGAGCAGCCGCATGGTGGTGACGCCGCTGCGGACGTCGGAGGCTAGGTTCGCTACGCCCGCCAGCACCGCGTTGGGCACATCGGCCAGCGCCTGGGCCTGCAGGCCCATCGCCTCGTGAGCCGAGGGCTTGCGCGCGGTGTTCGTGGTGATGTGGACGTGCGAGTCGATCAGGCCGGGCAGCAGCGTGCAGCCCCGGCACCGGATCACCCGGTCCGGGCGCAGGTCGCCAGGGGCTTCGCCGACCGTGCCCGCGTAGACGATGCGGTCTCCGCTGTAGATGACCGCACCGTCGGGTATCGGCGCCTCGGCGGTGTCCGCGACCAGCCTGTCAGCCCTCACCTCAGTCAGCATTTGCCCTCCTGCCGTCACTTCGTGCTCCGCTTGCGCTATTCACAGTGGCGCCTGGCCACTAGATCTGCCCGGCCCGCCAGCACCGGGCGTACTGGCCCTCCCGCACCTCACGCCGCTGCTGCGGCTCTTGACACCGTTCCTTGGCGAAGTTGCATCTGCTCACAAACCGGCAGCCGACATAGTCGGCCGAGATCTCGAAGACCTCACCCCGGATGACCGAGCGTTCTTTGCCGTCGGGGTCGAGCGTCGCTGCATCGATGAGCGAGCGGGTGTACGGATGCAGCGGCGTGGTCAGCACGTCGCCGACCGTGCCCTCCTCGACCACGTCCCCGAGGTACATGATCGCGACGCGGCTGGCCATCATCTTGACCAGCCGCATGTCGTGCGTGATCAGCAGGTAGCCGAGGCCCGCCTCGGCCTGCAGCCGGAGCAGCAGCTCCACGACCTGCCCGCGGACCGAGGCGTCCAGGGCTGACGTGGGCTCGTCCAGGATCAGCAGCTCCGGGTCACTAGCCAGGGCGCGGGCCAGGGCGACGCGCTGCAGTTCGCCGCCGCTCAGCTCGCCTCGTTTCCTTGGCATCAGAGCTGGGTCCAGGCCGACCAGCGACATCAGCTCGGACGCCCGGTCATGCCGCTGCCCTCGCGGAAGGTCGTCGCGCAGCCGCAGCGCATCACGAACCGAGGCGCCCACGGAGAGCATCGGATTGAGTGCCTGCTGCGGATGCTGGAACAGCATCTGCACCGCCCTGCGATACTCGACCTCCCCGCGCTTGTCGAGCCTGGCGAGCGGCCTGCCACGAAAGCAGACGTCGCCTTCATCCGGCTCGTCCAGGCCGACCAGCAGCCGTGCCAGCGTCGACTTCCCGCATCCGCTCTCGCCGACGACCGCCGTGGTCTGGGCCGGCTCGAGCGCGATCGTTACCCCGTTGAGCGCCACGACTGCCTGCTGCGCGCGCAAGCCGCGGCCCCGGTAGGCCTTTTTGACCCCGGTCGCGGCGAGTAGTGCAGGATCCGCTGCTGCCATGGCGGCTGCTTCCTGGTCATCGGACATCGCTACTCCTGCACCAGATGACAGGCCACGCGCCGCCCGCTGGCCAGTTCCCGAAGCTCGGGCTTGCGCTCACGACAGATGGCGGCGGCCATGGGGCACCGGTCGGTGAACGAGCAGCCCCTGAACACCCGGGTGAGCGAGGGCACCCGCCCGGCGATGTAGACCGGCCGGTCGGCGGCTTCGTACGCCGCGACTAGTCCCTGCGTGTAGGGGTGCGCGGGTTGCGAGAGCACCACCGAGAGCGGCCCGGACTCGGCGACTTCGCCCGCGTACATGACGACCACATCCGTGCACATGCTCCGCACAACGGCAAGGTCGTGCGAGATCATCACCAGGCTGGTCTCGAACTCGTGCACCCGCGCATCGATTACGTCGAGCACCTGCGCCTGGATGGTCAGGTCCAGGCCCGTCGTGGGCTCGTCCGCGAGCAGTACAGACGGCTCGCAGATCAGAGCCATGGCGATCATCACTCGCTGCGCCATCCCGCCACTGAACTCGTGCGGGAACGCAGACGCCCGCTGCAGCGGGTTAGCGATGCCCATTCGAGCCAGCATGTCCACCGCGCGTTCGCGTGCCTCCCGCCTGGAGGCGGGATAGTGCGCCCGGTAGGCGCTGGCGATCTGGGCCCCTACTGGGAACACGGGGTTGAGTGCTGCCTTGGCGTTCTGGAACACCAGACTGATCACCCGGCCGCGCACCCGGTTCATGTCCTTTTCCGGCAGCCCTGTCAGTTCCCTGCCGCCGACTTCCACCCGGCCGCCCACGATTCTCCCGGTGCGCGGCAGCACGCGCAGGATCGCGTAAGCAGTCATCGACTTGCCCGAGCCGCTCTCCCCGACCACGCCTATGCGAGAGCCGGCCGGGACCTCGAAGCTGACACCGCGCACCGCGTGCACCAGACCCTGGTCGGAGCCGATGTCGACTGCAAGATCAAAAACGGCGAGATCGGCCGCCTTCGGTCCTGGCGTTACGGATTCCGGCACCGTCACTCCCCGAGCGCGCTCTGGCGGATGTTGTGGCCAAGGTTCGTCAGCGCGAAGGCAGTCGCGAACAGGGCGAGGCCCGGGAAGACCGACGGCCACCACTGCCCGAACACCATGTAGTTGGCTCCCTCCTGGATCATCGATCCCCATTCAGGGGTCGGCACCCGGACACCGAGTCCTACGAAGCTGAGCCCCGCGATGAGCTGAACGGCAAAGGCGGCGCTGATCGAGAATTGCGAGAAGATCGGCACCAGGGTGTTGGGCAGGATGTGCTTGAGCATCAGCGATGTGGGCCGGTGCCCGGATAGCCGTGCCGCCTGGATGAATTCGGCATCCCGCAGCGGGAGTGCCACGCTGCGCACCATCTTCAGGTACACCGGCACGTTGAGGATGCCCAGCAGGATGGTCAGCGTGACCAGGTTGTTCCCAGCTGCGGTCAGCACCAGCATCGCGAACAGGAGCACCGGGAACGCCTGCAGCACCTCGGACAGGCGGGCAAGAACGATATCGAGCCAGGAGCCGGTGTAGGAGGCGAGCGCGCCGAGCGGCGCGCCGATGATGACGCCGATGATGACGGACAGGACTGCAACGGTGAGATCGATCCTGGTCGCGTACACGACCCGCGAGAAAACGTCCATGCCGAGTGCGTCGGTGCCGAACCAGTGCTGACCCGACGGCGGCAGCAGCTTGATCGCCAGATTGGGTGTCACCGGGCTATAGGGCGCGATGATTGGCGCGAAGATCGCGACGATGACCAGGACGGCCAGGACTATCACCGATGGCCTGGCTGCCCAGTACCGTACCTGGCGCAGCCGCCCGCTACCCCCGCCCGCCACCGGCTCGCCGTCCAGCAGGGCGTCTGCCGGGTTCAGCACAGGGTAGGGCTCAAATGTCACTCGGGCTTCCCCTTCCAGCTTGGCACGAGCACGGCTGCCTCATCCTTCGAGATGAATCCTGGGATCAGCGGCAAACGAGATCAGGTCGGCGATCAGGTAGCTGACCGAATAGATCAGGGCGCTCAGCAGTACCAGCGCGGCGATCGGCTGGTAGTCCTGGCTGTTCAGCGAGTCCACGGCGTAAAGACCGAGGCCCGGCCAGGCGAACACAGCCTCGACCAGTACGGTTCCGCTCATGAGGAAGCCGAACGACATCGCGATGACGGTCAGCACTGGAGGGACCGCGTTCCGCATCATGTAGCGGAATATGGTCCAGCGGCGCTGCCCGTATGCGCGCGCGGCGCGGATGTAGTCGCTCTTGAGGATCTCGGTGAAGGTGTGATAGGTGATCTGGAGGATCGAGGGGAGCGCGACCAGCGACAGGGTGATGGCCGGCAGCACCAGGTGCCGCACCGCCGAGCCGAACGCCGCCGTGTCTCCCGTCAGCAGGCTGTCGACCACGATCATCCCGGTTATCTTGGTCGGCGGCGAGATGCCGTTGTCGAGTTGGCCGAGCGGCGCAGGGAGCACGCTGAGCTTGACGAAGAACAGGTACACCAGTACCAGACCGACCCAGAAGCTGGGCACGCTCATCGAGACCTGGGCGGCCATGCGGGCGAGCACCCTCGGCAGCCGATGCGACGAGACCGCGGCAACTACGCCGAGCGCCACCCCGGCGCCGATCGCGAGTAGCATCGCGGCCGCGACCAGCTCGAAGGTGACTGGGAGCCGCTGCCCGATGTCCGTGCTGACCGGGTTGAACGTGTGGGTGGATGTGCCCAGGTCGCCATGAACGAGCTGATCGAGATAGTGGACATACTGCACGTACAGCGGCCGGTCCAGCCACAGCTCATGCCGGGCTTGCTGAATCGCGGCCTTGGTGGCGGTATTACCCACCAGCAAAGCGATCGGCGTGCCCAGCATGTGCGTCACGAAGAATGTGATCGAGGCGACGGCGAACATCACAATCGCCATCCCGGCAACCCGCCGCGTCAGGTAGCGCAGCCAGGTCCGGAGCGCGCGGCTGTGCTGGCGGGCAGGGCCGCCGGCAGAGTCTGACTCCGCCGCGATCCCTGCCCGCCGTTCCTGCGGTTCACGCATGCTAGCTGGAGGGCCGCAGGTAGTTGTAGAGAAGTTCCTCGTCGGGCGCGTCCACGTAGCCAGTGATCT
>JASHQP010000603.1 GCA_030039095.1 Streptosporangiaceae bacterium | reverse complement strand
GTCGCTCCGGCACCGTGTCTCGCACAACCTGCGGCCGCTGCCGGACGGCACGCTCACGTACAAGTGGGACAAGGCGCTGCGCGAGCTCGGCGCGATCGGCGACGGCCTCAGCCCGGATCAGCGCTGGGCGGCGTGGAACGCGCTGGCCTGCCCGGTGCTGCTGGTGCGCGGCGACGACAGCGACATCCTGGCCCCGGACACCGCGGACCGGATGGTGGCCGGCAACCCGCACGTCACCCTGGCCGTCGTCCCCGACTGCGGCCACAGCATCACCCTCGACCGCCCGCAGGGCCTGCTCGATGTGGCCGCCCCCTGGCTCGCCGCGACGGAGCCCGGCTAAAGGCGGGCAGCTACCAGGAGGCCAGGGCAGGGTCGGGACGGGGAGGTCTACGGCAGCCGGGCCGGGAGGTCTACGGCAGCCGGGCGGGGAGCCCGAACGCCGCGAAGAGCCTGGGGTCGACAAAGTTGTGGTGCCCGGTGATGCGGCCCGCGGAGACCTCGATGATCTGGATCCCCCACGGCGCGTGCCCGCCGCCGGCGGCCGGCTTGTAGGACCCGAACGCCGCGCACCCGTTGGCCTCGGTGGCGATCAGGCGTGAGCCGCGGCAGCCGCCGCCCGGGCCGAGAAAGAACTTGCCCATCTCCTCCGGCCCGTGCAGCCAGAAGTCGAACGGCGGCATGGTCATCACGGCGTCCTCGTGAAGCAGCGACACCAGGGAGGTGATGTCGTAGCGCTCGAAGGCGTCCACGTAGCGGGCGAGCAGCGCCCGCTGGCCTCCGCTGGCCACCTCGGGCACGGGCTCCCTGGTGCCGCGCTCCGACATGGTGGCGCGCGCCCGCTGCAGCGCGCTGTTCACCGACGCGACGCTGGTGTCGAGCAGTTCAGCCACCTCGGCGGCCTGCCAGCGCAGCACCTCGCGCAGGATCAGCACGGCCCGCTGCCTGGCGGGCAGGTACTGCAGCGCGGCGACGAAGGCCAGGCGCACGCTCTCCTTCGAGGCGGCGACCTCGGCCGGGTCTCCGCTCTCCGGCAGCACCCGGGCGTCCGGGATCGGCTGCAGCCACGTGTGGTCCGGCAGGGTCGCACCGGCGAACGAGTCGCTGGCCCGGGACGGGCCCATGTCGATCGGGCTGGCCCGGCGCTGGCTGCCGCGCAGCATGTCGAGGCATACGTTGGTCGCGATCCGGTACAGCCACGAGCGCATGGCGGACCGGCCCTCGAAGTTCTCGAAGCCGCGCCAGCCGCGGACGATCGTCTCCTGCACCGCGTCCTCCGCGTCGAACACCGAGCCGAGCATCCGGTAGCAGTAGCCGGTCAGTTCACGGCGGTACTGCTCCAGGCCCTCCGCCAGGGCCTGGCCACCGTCGACGCCGGGATGAGCGGTCATGTCACCGACCCTACTGGGAGCCACCGACAGAACGGGCACATCGGGCGCGCGCCGAGCCCCGCGGGCCGGGACGCGGCGGGCCAGCAAGCCCCGGCCCGCCCGGGCGTCTGGCGCCCGGAGGCGAACTTCACGGTTTCCTGGCCTTTATGGTCCTGGCCGGAGTCGAAGCGTGGTGATTTGCGATAGCTTGTGGGCCATATCGGTGGGATTCTTGTCCATAGGGGAGCGGACGCGAGGAGCCGGGGTGAGCGCTGGCGGATTCCAGGTAGTTCTGTCCGAATTGGCGGATACGGCGACGGTCTTCGACCGCCAGTCCGACACCTTTGAGGCGATCATGCCGGACGGCGGCCCGGCCGTTCCTGACGGCGGCGACGGCGACATCGATGCCGCCATGGACGCCGCGGTCAAGCTGGTCGGTGCCCTGCACCAGCAGATGGCGGCGGTGATCGGCAACCACGGCGCCAAGCTGTCGGCGGCGCACGACAACTACGAGCGCACCGAGGAAAACCTGACGCAGCTCATCCACACCATCGGCGGGCAAGGGCAGGTGTGAACGGCGATGACGACCGCTCTCGGGCTCAAGCCACTCGCTCCGTTCTCCCACGACTGGGTGGGCGGCAACATCAACGGCCTCGCGGCCCTCGCCGGAACCCTGTACGGATACGCGCCGAAGATGGACGCGGTGGCGGACGCGCTCGACGGCCAGGTCCACCAGCTGGTGAACACGGCGGGCTGGCAGGGAGCGGCCGCATCGGCGTTCACCGCGTCCTGGAGCAAGGATTCGCAGACCGCCCGGGCGGTTGGCCTGGCAACCGACCAGGTGGGCCAAATCGTGGACTGGCTCGCGGTCAACCTGTCGACGCTCGAGTCGGAGCTCGAGGCGGCGGCGAACGCGGCGGCGGCGCACGAGGTGACGATCGGCCCGGACGGAGAGCCCCCCGAGGTCTGCTTTGGCCCGCCCGCCAACGCCAAAGAGCAAGAGATGCAGGAGTGGGCGAACTGGTACCAGAAGTTCTACGCGGACGTCATGCAGCAGGCCCAGAAGGCTCGCAGCACGGCGGCGGGCGCGCTCGCCGCAACCGGCCGCCAGATCGTCGCGCCCACGACCAGCGGGACCAAGAGCACCACGGAGACCGGCACCGACGGGATGAACCCCGGTGACGACCTCACCGTCGGCGACCTGCTCGGCGATCTCATGGCGGCGCCGGCGGCGGCCTCCCGGGTGGCCGGGGACAGGCTGGCGGACGCCAGGTCATCGCTCACGACTGCCAGGGACGCGATTCTCAAGCTGCAGGCGAAGCTGGGCAACGACACCGTGATACCCGACAACCTGCTGAGCGACATCAAGTCGTCGCTGTCCACGGTCGTGTCGGACAACCGGGCCCTGAATGCGGCCGAGAAGATCAACACCAAGGTGTTCCAGGCGCTCGACGTCCGCGTGGGCGACGTCACGAAGTTCGTGAACACCCAGCTTGCCGAGCTGCGCAAGAGCGGGGAGACCTCGGTCAATCCGGCGGACGCCGGTGCGGACGGTGCCGACGACGGCGCGGACAGCGTGCTCGCCAAGCTCGCCGACTTCGGCAAGGACATCCCGGTGCTCGACGTGCTGGCCGCGGCGGGCGGCACCTACCTGGGCGTGCAGGGCGCGACGGCCGACGGCCAGTCGCTGGCGGTGGCGATACCCGAGCAGGCCGGCGCGAACGTTGCCTCGCTGGCCGCTGGCGCGTTCACCGGAAGCGCGGTAGCCGGTGCGCTCGGCGGAACCGAGGTCGTCAGCGGTCTCGCGGTCGGCGGCCTGGCCGTCGGCGGGGCCGTGGCCGCCGCGGGCGGCGTCCTGGTCGGCGGCATCGTGGCCGTCGGCGTCGGGGACTTCGCCACCCACCTGTTCCAGGAGAACTGGGGCGGCGACATTCACAAATACGGCGTCGCCCTCGGCGTGCTCGACGGCATCGGAAACGCCGGGGTCGAGACCGGCCAGGACTTCGTGCACCTCGGCTCGGACATCGGCCACACCGTGTCGCACGTGTGGGACAGCATCTTCTGACCCTCAGCCAGCGCGGATGATGACCGTCAGGCAGCGCGGATGACCAGGTCGGCGGAGACTCGGACCCGGAACCCGAACGCATCCACGCACACCCCGCCGGTCCGCGCCGCCAGCCCCAGGGCCACGGTTCCCACCGCGCGCGCCACGGCCGGGTCGGCCCCGGCGGCGGGCTGATCCGCCCCTACGACGATCACCCCGGTGTCGTCGTCCGACCAGGACGGGTCCAGGACCGCGGGCGCGCCCGGGCCTGCGACCAGGGCCGACTTCGGCACCGCCGCGGAGTACGGCGGAAAGTACTGCACCCGCGAGGGCAGGTCGCCGCGCAGCGCGATCACCTGGTCGCTGCGCGGCTCACCCAGCCCGAACCCCGGCGCGTACTGCGACGCCATGCCGAGCAGCCCCGCCGCGTCGATCTGGCTGACCGTGTACACGTAGGCCCGCAGCGGCTGCGTCATCTCCGGGGGATGCGGCGCCCACAACCCGCCGAAGCGGGCCGCCAGGCCGCCGAGCACGTAGGAGGCCTTCTCCCGGTACGGCTCGGCGAGCTGCCTGCGCTGCTGCTGGCTGAGCCCGAGTTCCGCCCCGTCCCAGTCGACGTAGAACACGCACGTGATGTCGCCGGGCAGGCCCGCCTGCGCGGCCAGGTCCGGGCTCACGGCGTTCGCGTCGTGCACGCGGAAGTGCTGGCCGTCGGCGCAGATCCAGTCGTGGTTCATCCGGGATGGCCGGGCCGAGGGCTGGTACTGCTGGCAGGCGTCGAGCATCCGGTCGAAGCCGGGATCGGCCGGCAGCAGCAACCGGATGGCCTTGGTCAGGCTCCACAGCACCTTGTCGTCGTGGGAACGGGAGCGGAACAGGGCCATCATGGACGCCTTTCAGAAACTGCCATCACATCGCGGTGAGCTTATATCGCGATTCGGCACGGGTGGCGTTCGGCACGTAACCCCGGCACCGCGCCAGGTCACACTCCGGCGGGCAGCCCGGCCAGCGCCGCCTCGACCTGCTGCTCACCGAGCTCGTAGTCCTTCAGCTCGCCGGCCAGGTAGTCCCCGTACGCCTGCAGGTCCAGGAGCCCGTGCCCGCACAGCGCGGTGAGGATGACCTTCTCCTCGCCGGTCTCCTTGCAGCGCAGCGCCTCCTCGATGCACGCAGCCACCGCGTGCGTGGGCTCCGGCGCGGGCACGATGCCCTCGGTCCTGGCGAACCGCAGCCCCGCGGCGAAGCACTCCGACTGCGGCTTGGCGACCGCCTCGATCAGCCCCAGCTCGTAGATGTGCGACAGCAGCGGCGACATGCCGTGGTAGCGCAGCCCGCCCGCGTGGATCGGGTCCGGGATGAACTCGTGCCCGAGCGTGTGCATCTTCAGCAGCGGGGTCATGCCCGCGGTGTCGCCGAAGTCGTAGGCGTACACGCCGCGGGTGAACGACGGGCACGCGGCGGGCTCGACCGCGCGGATCACCGGGTTGATCCGGCCGGCCAGCTTCTCCCGCAGGAACGGGAACACCAGCCCGCCGAAGTTGGACCCGCCGCCGGTGCAGCCGACGATCACGTCCGGCGTGTCGCCGGCGAGCGCGAGCTGCTTGATCGCTTCCTCACCGATGACCGTCTGGTGCAGCAGCACGTGGTTGAGGACGCTGCCCAGCGAGTAACGGGTGTCCGCGTTGGTGGCCGCCACCTCGACGGCCTCGCTGATCGCGATGCCGAGGCTGCCGGTGGAGTCCGGGTGCTCGGCGAGGATGGCCCGCCCGGCGTTCGTCTCCTTGGACGGGCTTGGGTACACGGTCGCCCCGTAGGTCTGCATCAGCAGCTTGCGGTACGGCTTCTGGTCGTAGGAGGCGCGGACCATCCACACCTGGAGCTCCAGGCCGAACAGCGCGGACGCGAACGCGAGCGCGCTGCCCCACTGGCCGGCGCCGGTCTCCGTGGTCAGCTTCGTGATGCCCTCGGCCGCGTTGTAGTAGGCCTGCGGGACCGCGGTGTTGGGCTTGTGCGAGCCCGCCGGGCTGCCGCCCTCGTACTTGTAGTAGATCCGGGCCGGGGTGCCGAGGTCCTTCTCCAGCCGGCGCGCCCGGAACAGCGGGGTGGGCCGCCACAGCCGGTAGACGTCGATCACGTCGTCGGGGATCGGGATGTACCGGTCCGGCGACACCTCCTGCGCGATCAGCGCGGCCGGGAACAGCGGTGCGAGGTCGTCGGGGCCCACCGGCTCGCGGGTGCCCGGGTGCAGCGGCGGAGGCGGCGGCGCGGGCAGGTCCGCGATGACGTTGTACCACTCCCGTGGCATCTCAGATTCCTGCAGCGTGTACTTGACCTGACGATCCATCGAGTTCTCCCCCAATGGTTGCGGAACCAAGACAACGGGCCTGAACGCAACGCTAGCGGAGACCCCGGCTCCGGAGAAAGTGCCCTGGCCAGCGGGCTGCCCGGGCGCGATTCCGCCCTTCGTGGCCACACCGGCAGATAGCCGGGGGTGCCAAGGGTCAGCGAGGATTGTCGGGCCACGACGGCGGAGCCGGTGGGGCCTGGGTCTGCTCGGGAGCCTGGGCCCGTTCGGAGGGCTGCGCTCGCTGCGGGGACTGGACACGCTCAGGGGCCGTGGGAACGCTGGGCCAGGCTGACTGGGCCGGGGTCCTCGGCATTGCCGTTGCGTAGGCAGGGGCCTGCGGCGCAGCCTCCGGCTGCACGTGGCCGGCCAGCGCGGGCCGGGTGGCCCTGATCGCCCCGCCCACCGCGATGATGAGGGCAGCCAGCCAGCCCACCCCGGTCCAGCCGAGCGCCAGGGACAGCACCGCGATCGAGCCCTGGTGCGGCAGTTTGTACAGCGCCGCAATGATCAGCGGCATGAACCAGGTGCCGAGCATCGCGACGATGAACAGAAAGCGAAGCACGTGCCGAGCGTAAACCCTGCCCATTACGCGGTCCATGAACCGCGGCGGAACATCCGTTCCATATGTTCGTGTTGACCACGGAAACTGGGCGGCGGGAGTCCGGGAGGAATCCAATGCGCGTGGACATCTGGGCCGACATCGTCTGCCCGTGGTGCTACATCGGCAACGCCCGCTTCTCCCGGGCGCTCGACGATTTCGAGCACCGCGATGAGGTCGAGGTGGTGTACCGCTCGTTCGAGCTCGACCCCTCGATCCCGGAAGGCCGGGCGACCCCGATCCTTGACGTGCTGGCCAGCAAGTACGGCATGAGCCAGGCCCAGGCACGGCAGGCCGAGGAGCGAGTGGCCGCGCTGGCCGAGGCCGAGGGGCTGGATTTCACGGTGGACCGTGCGATGGGAAACACCTTCGACGCGCACCGGCTCGTCCACTACGGCCGCGAGCAGGGAGTGCAGCAGGAGGTGGCGAACGGGCTCTATCACGCCTACTTCGGCCAGGGCCGGTCCGTGTTCGGCCAGGATGCGCTCGTCGGCCTGGCGGCAGACGCGGGCCTCGAGCCGGACGGTGCCCGGCAGGCGCTGCAGAACGGCAGCTTCTCGGGCGACGTGCGGGCCGACGAGGAAGAGGCCAGGCAGCTGGGGATCAGCGGGGTTCCGTTCTGCGTGCTCGGCGGCAAGTACGGCGTCTCCGGCGCGCAGCCCGGCCAGACGTTTGCGCAGGCACTGAGGCAGGCCTGGGACTCACTGAGCGGCACCTGAGCCAGGTCGGCAGGGCTTGCGTCAATGGCGGGGCGCCGGCGCCCCGGCCATTGCCAGGAGCGATTACCGTGGCAGGAGAGCCTTTTCCCCGCACGACGTATACCGGTACAGATCGGTTGCGGGCCCTTGTCGTGCATGCGATGGTTGGGCGGTGAGGTCGGGCTCGGTGGCTCAGCAGCGCATGCGCATCGTCATGGGCCTGACCGTTGTCGGCGCGGCATTGCTCGTCTCCGGGCTGCTGCTGGTCATTGTCGGCTCGGCGCTGGGGCTGAAGTCGCGGCATCACGGCCACGGGCTCGCTGAGCTCGGCGAGATCCTGGCGATCTGCGGGCTTCTGTTCGGCGTGGTGCTGATCGTCGTGCACGCGGTTGACCTGGCAGGCCGCCTGGGCCGTCGCCGCGACAGGGCGGGTGGTCCGGCCGGCCGCCCGCTGGCCATTACCGCTACCTACACCTCCCCGGTTCAGACGGCCGGGTTCCTTACCCCGCTGCCCTCCCCGGCGACGGCGCAGGCCCCGCAGCAGCCGCCCGCGGCCCGCCGGCCACCGCCTTTCGTCCAGCAGCCCCCGGTTGTCCAGCAGCCCCCGGTTGTGCAGCAGCCTCCGGTTGTGCAGCAGCCTCCGGTCGCGCAGCAGCCGCCCATGCTCGAGGCAAGACCCGAGCCCGGTGGCAGCTGGAGTCCCATCCCGGCTTACGTCTGGACTCCTGACGCGCGAGAGAGCTGGGAGGGCGGCGTCGGCTGGGACTCCGGCCAGGAGGGCTGGGCGGCTGACCGCCAGGAGGGCTGGGCGCCCGCAGACCAGGAC
>JASHQP010000602.1 GCA_030039095.1 Streptosporangiaceae bacterium | reverse complement strand
GGTCGGAGCGGCACGTTCAACTGCAGGTACCCGTCAGCGAGGGCGCCGTGCACCTGCCGACGCTAGGATGCCTGCGCGTCGGGCCGGGCGCGATCGCCACGCTCACAATCGGCTGCGACGCGTTTGAGGTGAAGAGCGAATTCGGCCAATGGTCTGTGCCTCTCGCCGTCGGCGATATTCCGCAGCCGGAGAGCTGGCAGCCAGCACGCATCATTTCGGCCGATACGGCGGTGGTGGCGCTCGAAGACACCGATCCATACCGGGATTGCCATCAGTGGCCGGCCGCCCCGCGGCTCCCCGATGACCAGGTCACCTCCTGGCAGCACCTCTACCGCCAGGCTTGGACACTGATCGAGCGGGAGCACAGTGCTTATGCCCCTGGCCTGGCCGCCGGGCTATCGACGATCATGCCGCTGGCCAACGACAAGCCTGGCCGTGAGATCAGCGCGGCTGCGAGGCAGGCTTTCGGGGCCATTGGCGCTGCCCTGCCGACCGGGGAAGGCGCCCTCGCCTTGCTGATTATGCATGAGTTCCAGCATGTCAAGCTGGGAGCGATCCTGGATCTGTTCGACCTGTGCGATCATTCCGACCGGCGTCTTTTCTACGCTCCCTGGCGGAGTGACCCGCGGCCGCTCGAGGCATTGCTGCAAGGCACATACGCCCATATCGCGGTCACCGATTTCTGGCGCGCCAGGCGGCATTACCTGTCCGGACCTGAGGCCGAAGTGGCTGCGGCGAAGTTCGCGCTCTGGCGCGTGCAGACCGGCGCTGCTATCCAGACGCTAGGCGCATCGGGCTCGCTGACTCCGCTCGGCGTCCGCTTCATCGATGGAATGCGCGCGACCGTGATGCCATGGCTAGAGGAGCATGTTCCGGATGGCGCCAGCGACGTGGCGCGACAGTGGGCCGAAGACCACCGCAGGGCCTGGCAGGGAGGGCTCCCCAAGTGACCGTTAAGGGCGCCGTGGTATGCGCCGCCCCAGATGAGGACTCGGCGGCCGGCCGGACAGCTCAGGCCTCAGGAAACGACTTCCCCAGACCGCGGCGCTACGGCCTGTCCAGCCAGCGCATCGCCCGCCATCTGCGCAAGCTCGGCGTGACAACTGGACAGACGTTGCTGGTCAGCGCGTCACTGAGCAGCATCGGCTGGGTTGACGGCGGCGCAGAATCTGTGGTCAAGGCTCTGCGTGATGTCTTGGGTCGTGCCGGAACACTGGTCGTGCCCACAGGGACCGCGGACAACTCTGACTCCTCTCGGATATATCTCGCAAGGACCGCCGGGATGACCCCGCGGGAAATCCGGAAGTTCCGGGCCGGGATGCGCCCGTTCGACCCGGCTACGACTCCGTCTACCGGCATGGGTCGGATCGCTGAAACGGTCAGGACCCATCCGGGTGCGATACGGAGCGCCCATCCGCAGACGTCGTTCGCCGCGGTTGGCCCGATGGCGACCGAGCTTATGGCGGATCACGATCTCTCCTGCCACTTGGGCGTGGACTCCCCGCTGGGGAAGATGTACTGCCTAGGAGCATGGGTCCTGCTGCTGGGCACGGGCTTCAGTGCCTGCACGGCTCTTCACCTGGCCGAGTACTTGTACACCCCGGATCCCCCCACCCGAAAGTACCGCTGCGTGATCAGCGACTCTGGCCGACCGCGTTGGCGGGAGTATGAGGACGTGGTGCTGGACGATAGCGAATTCAGGGCGCTAGGCGATATCCTGGACAAGTCGGAATTCGTCGTCCATGGTCGTGTAGGCAACGCAGATTGCCGTCTGATGCCGCTGTGCAAGGTCGTAGACTTTGCGACAGATTGGATGCAAGAGCACAGAAGGAGCCCTAGCGCTTAAAGTCGCAGCAGTTACATAGTTGGCTCAAATGCTCCATTGCGGACCATATTCTCAAATGCAACTTTGCCACCTATAGTGGTACCCAACCGTCTGACCGGATGCCCGGCGGCGGGTGGGAGGGCCAGGGGTGACTGATGGTGATAACGCTGGGGTAGTAGATATCGCTCCGTATTTTTTCCTCAGCTACGCGCACACACCGCGACAAGACGGCTCTCCGGGCGATCCAGATATATGGGTCGTTAATCTCTTCCAAGATCTCTGCTCGGACATCATGCAACTCACCAACCTGCGGCCGGGGGCGCCGCCTGGGTTCATGGACAGGGAGCTGCGAACGGGAAACATCTGGCCCGCAAGGCTGTCCCAGGCGCTGGCGACCTGCCGTGTCTTCGTCCCACTTTATTCCAGGCGCTACTTCGACAGCGAGCATTGCGGTAAGGAGTGGTTTGCGTTCTCGCGCCGGGCGCTGAATCATGCCGCACGTGCCGGGGCCGCCGAGGCAATCATCCCCGCTCTGTGGGTGCCGGTAGCCCCGGCTCTGCTTCCAGAGGCGGCCAAGTCCATCCAGTTTGACCATAGCCAGCTTGGAGATCGCTACAGCACCCATGGCTTCTACGGCATCATCAAGCTCTCCCGGTATCGGGCCGAGTACGAAGAGGCGGTGTACGAGCTCGCCAGGCGAATCGTACAGGTTGCGCAGAACAGCCCCATCGAACCCGAGAATCCCGCGGACTACAGCACGCTCGAGAGCGCGTTCGGATCTGTCGACCAGCCCACACCCGGTGAGCGCCGGATGCGGATCACGGTTGTGGCTCCGGATACCCTGGATCTTCCTCCCGGTCGGGGCGATTTCCACTACGGCCGTACCGCTCGCAACTGGAATCCGTACCGTCCCGAATCCGTGCGATCGCTAGCGGATCACGCCGCCGATCTGGTGCGGAACCTGGGCTACCAGCCAGACGTCGGGGATCTGGACGAGCATCTGGATGTCCTTCTCGATAAAGAGCAGACCCGCTGTCCTGGAGTGCTTCTTGTCGATGCCTGGGCAACCGTGCAAGCGGAGTGTCAGGAGAAGCTGCGCCAGATCGATGCCCTCGGCAAGCC
>JASHQP010000601.1 GCA_030039095.1 Streptosporangiaceae bacterium | reverse complement strand
GTCCCAGGTCGCGTCAGCCGCGGCCCGGCTGCTGCGGCGAGCCGGCCGCCGGTGCGTCGGCGCGGGCCTGGCTGTGCCCTCGGCGGTGGCCCGGCCCGACGGCACCGCGGTAAGCCCGCTCTACGTCGACTGGCCGACCGGAACGCCGATCCGCGGCATCTTTACCCGGCAGATCGCACGGGCGGGGATCACCGGCCCGGGCGGCTCCGCCCTCGCGTGCTGGGCGGACAACGACATCAACCTCGCCGCGCTCGCCGAGCACCGGCACGGTGCCGGACGCGGCGCGGGTCACCTGCTGGTCGTGGCCACCGGCCACCGCGGGGTCGGCGGCGCGCTCGTCGTCGGCGGCGCGCTCTACACCGGCAGCACCGGGCTCGGCATGGAGGCGGGGCACGTCAGCGTCGACCAGGCGGGCCGTCCCTGCCCGTGCGGAAGCCGCGGCTGCCTCAACGTCGAGACCGACGCGCTCAGCTTCCTGGACGCCGCCGGGCGCGTTCCGGACCTGGGGACGACCGTGCTGGAGCAGGCAATCGACATACTGCGCACCGACTACGACCGCAGCCCCGAGGTGCGCGCCGCAGCGGCCTGGCTCATCGAGCGCCTCGGGCTGGGCCTGGCCGGCCTGGTCAACGTGCTGAACCCGGACCTGATACTTCTCGGCGGCTTGCACCGCCACCTGCTCGAGGTGGATCCAGCCCGGCTGCGGGCGGCGGTCGGCGAGCTCAGCCCGTGGGGGCGGGGCGCTGGCGTGCCGCTGCTGGCGTGCGTGCTGGACGAGGGCAGCCTCATCGGGGCGGCCGAGCTTGCCTGGCAGCCCGTTCTGGACAACCCCGCCGTCCTGAACGCCGGACAGGGCTGGGAGCCGGCCAGCATCGAGAAGATCAGGAAGCTGTGACGGCGGGTCACCGTGGGGCTGTTACGGTCCGGGTCGTGGCCGCCGGCCCCGGGTAGCGCTCGCGCAGCCGCTCCGCTGCGCGGGGATGGACGTTGGCGAGGGACAGGTCACCGCCGTAGTGGGCCAGCACCCTCGGGTCCATGACGCGCCGCCACAGCGGGGTGAGGAGCGCGGCGACCACCATCGTGGCGTACCCGGCGGGCAGCTGCGGGGACTCGTCGAAGCTGCGCAGCGCCTGGTAGCGGCGCAGCGGGTTGGCGTGATGATCGCTGTGCCGCTGAAGCTGGAACAGGAAGATGTTGGTGACGACCCGGTCGCTGTTCCAGCTGTGCCGCGGAGTGACCTTCTCGTACCGGGTGACGGTGGTGCGCTGCCGGGCCAGGCCGTAGTGCTCCAGGTAATTCACGGCCTCGAGCAGCGAGAACCCGACGACGCCCTGGAGGATCAGGAACGGGACCGTCCGCAGGCCGAACGCCGCGACCAGGCACGCCGCGAGCACGGCGGTCATCGCCCACGCGTTCAGGATGTGGTTGTGCCAGGTCCACGGGGAGCGCGAGCGGATGCGGAACCGGCGGGTCTCCAGCCGCCACGCCGACCGCAGGCTGCCCAGCACCGTGCGCGGCCAGAACTCCCAGAAGCTCTCCCCGATCCGGGCGCTGGCTGGGTCCTCGGGCGTGGCGACGCGGACGTGATGGCCGCGGTTGTGCTCCACGTAGAAGTGCCCGTAGCCGGTCGGCGCCAGGGCGATCTTGGAGAGCCACCGCTCGGCGGCTTCCCGCTTGTGCCCGAGTTCGTGCGCGGTGTTGATCGCGATGCCGTTGACGATGCCGACCGTGAGCACCAGCCCGGCCATAGCGGCCACGCCGAGGCCGCCCTGAGCCCAGACGCCGCAGCACACCACCAGCGCGGCGTACTGCGCGGGCAGGTAAAGGTAGGTGAGCCACCGGTAGTACGGGACCTGCTGCAGCCGCTCGGCGATCTCCTCCGGAGGGTTGGTCCGGTCGTCGCCGCGGACCATGTCCAGGACTGGGACCAGGCCGAACACGGCAACCGGGGTGATCCACCAGGCCCAGGCGGCGCCGCCGGCTGCGTGCCAGACGGCGAAACCCGTGAAGGGCAGCGCCGGCACGAGGAGGGCGAGGGGCCAGGCGTACTTGTGGGGGTCGCGCCAGGCGACGGCGGTGAGCGGCTTGTCCACGTCAGCCTCCGGTTCTTCCGGTTCCTCCGGTCAGCGTGGTGGACACAACTATCTCAGATGTCCAGTAACTTTACAAATATATAGATATTGTAAAGTAGCCTCAGGGTTAGACTCCGTGCCTGATGGCCAGTCCACCCGGGTACCGCGACGTCGCGCGCCAGCGCCTGCGCGACACGATCATCGATGCGGCACGGGAACTGACGATCGTTCACGGCTGGGACAACGTGCGCATGGCACAGGTCGCCGCGAAGACCGGGGTCAGCCGGCAGACCGTTTACAACGAGTTCGACACCAAGGCCGGGCTGGCCGAGGCTCTCGCGCAGCGGGAGGCCGGGCGGTTCATCGCCGGCGTGCGCGCCAGCCTGTTCGCGCACGGCGACGACGTGCGGGCCGGCGCGTACGCCGCGATCCTGTACGTGCTCCGGGACGCCGCGGGTGACCCGCTGATCAGATCCGTCCTGGCCGGAACGCGCGATGGCCCCGACGCCCTGCTGCCGTTCCTGACCACACGGGCGGAGAAGGTGCTGACCTCGGCCACGGCTGTCCTGCACGAGTGGGCGCTCGAGCACCTGCCGGGGATCAGTGCCGAGCAGGGGGCGTTCGCCGCGGAGTCGATCGTGCGGCTCGTGGTCAGTCACATGGTGCTGCCGACCGCTCCCGCGGAGCGCACGGCCGAACGCCTGGCCGAGGCCATCGCAGGTCTCACGCGGCCGGGCGGGGCCTTCGCCGCAGCACCGCCTTGCGGGCCTCGCTGACCGCGATGATCGACAACGCCACGCCCGCGCACAGCAGCCACTGACTCTCGTCGAGCTCCGTGGTCTTCAGGATCGCCTGGCACGGCGCCACGATCGTCGCCAGGATCACCAGCAGCAGCGACAGGCCGGCCATCAGGAGGAACGTCCGGTCGGAGAACGTGCTGAGCGAGAAAGCCGACTCGCGCTCGTCCTTCGCTTCGATCGAGAAGAAGATGTTGAGCAGCGAGAACACGACCAGGCCCATCGTCCGCGCGATCATGAGCGTGTGCGCCTGCTGCGCCCAGCTGACCAGGCTCAGCGTGCAGAGGGCCATCACCAGGCCGGCCGAGACGAGCCAGACGAGGACCCCGCGGCTCAGGATCGGCTGGTCTGGCTGCCGCGGACGGCGCTGCATCAGCCCCTCGGGAGGGTTGCTGTACCCAAGCCCAATGGACTGGATCGTCACGGTGGTGAACGCGACCCACAGGACCTGCAGTGGGTACAGCGGCTCGCCATGGGCGATGTCAAAGATGCTGGCGCCGAGGAAGGTGGCGATGAAGCCGAACATGCAGCCCATCTCGAACCGGATGTACCGGGCCAGGTTGTAGTAGAGCCCCCGGCCGAGCTCGACCGCCTTGGTGATCGTGGAGAAGTTGTCGTCCGACAGGATCATGACCGCCGCCCGCTTGGCCACCTCGGTCCCTGCCTGGCCCATCGCCACGCCGATGTCGGCCTTCTTCAGCGCGGGCGCGTCGTTGACGCCGTCGCCGGTCATGGCCACGATCTGGCCCCTGCGGCGGAGCACGTCCACCAGCCGCACCTTCTGCTCGGGGGTGACGCGGGCGATCACGCCGACGTCGGCGATCCGCTCCGCCGCCTCCTCGTCGTTCATCGCCGCGAACTCGGCTCCGCTGATCACCGTGCCGTCGATGCCGAGCTGGCGGGCGATCGCAGCGGCGGTAACCGCGTGGTCACCGGTGATCATGCGGATCTCGATTCCGGCGGCCTTCGCCTGCGCGACCGATGCCCTCGCGCCCGGCCGCGGCGGGTCGACGATCCCGACCAGGGCAAGCAGTTGCAGATCGGTCACGAGCGAGAGCAGCTCGGCCCGTGGATCGAAGGCCGCCGGATCGAGGTCCCGGCGCGCGGTGGCGATGACCCGCAGGCCATCCTCGGCGAGCCGGTCGTTCTCGGCCAGGAACAGCTCGCGCAGCTGCCCGTCGAGCGGAACCGGCCCGCTGTCTGGATCCAGCGCCGTGGTCGCGCGGGCCAGGAGCTGATCGGGCGCCCCTTTCACCAGGCACCGCATCACCGGGTTCCCCGATTCGTCGGTCATGCTGTGGAACGTCGCCATGAGCTTGTATTCCGCATCGAAGGGGAGCTCCGCGGCCCGCGGATACGCGTGCCGGGTCGAGACCGCGTCGATGCCGCCCTTCGCGGCGAGCACGACCAGGGATCCCTCGGTGGGGTCGCCGATCAGCTCACCGTCGCTGAGCACCGCGTCGGAGGCGAGCACCATCGGCATCAGGAAGGCGTCCAGCGGGACCTCGGCCTGCCCGGCGACGCGGTTGATACGCCCGTCGGTGGAATAGCCCTTGCCCTCGATCGCGTAGCGGTGCCCGGCGATGGCCAGCTGGACCGCGGTCATCTGGCCGAGAGTGAGCGTCCCGGTCTTGTCCGTGTTGATCGCGGAGGTCGACCCGAGCGTCTCGGTCGAGCGGAGCTGCTTCATGATGGCCCCGGCCTTGGCCAGGGCCTGCGTGCCCCACGCGAGGATCGTCGTCACCACCGTGGGCAGCTGAACCGGGACCGCCGCGATCGCGAACGCGACCGCGGCATTGAACACCGCGTTGAAGGTGTAGCCGCGGTACAGGTTCACCGCCATCGACGCGATCAGCGCCACTCCCGCGATCAGCAGGAGCTGCTTCGAGAGCCGGTCGAGCTGGCGGGTGAGCGGGGTCTTGACCGTCGCCTGCGCCTGGAGCATGCCCGAGATGTGGCCAACCTCGGTGGCCATCCCGGTCGCGGTTACCACGAACTCACCGGTTCCGCGGGTGACCGAGGTGTTCATGTACACCATGCCGGTCCGCTCGCCCAGCGGTGCGCCGGAGTCAGCGACCGGGGCCGTGCCCTTGACGACCGGCACGCTCTCCCCGGTCAGCTCGGACTCGGCGACCTCCAGCATCGCCACCAGCAGCAGCCTGCCGTCGGCCGGGACGACGTCGCCCGCCTCCACCGCCACGATGTCGCCGGGGACGAGCTGCTGCGAGGGAATCTCTGCCGGCCGGCCATCGCGCCGCACCCGGGCGGTGATGACCATCATGTCCTGGAGCGCCCCAACGGCGTGCTCGGCCTTGCCCTCCTGCTGCAGGCCGAGCACCGCGTTGGCCAGCGTCAGCAGGATCAGCAGCGGGCCGGTTCCAAACTGCCTGAGCGGAAAGATGCTCAGGACGCCGGCCGCGAGCAGGACGATCTGCATCGGGTCGTAGTACTGGCGGACGAACGCGTGCCACCGTGGTTCCGCCCTCGCCACGGACAGCATGTTGGGGCCGACGCGCTCGGCACGTGCCTGTGCTTCCGCCGAGCTGAGTCCGCTTTGCGCCGATACCTCCTCAACCTCCAGAACCTGCTCGGCCGCGAGGGTGTGCCAGGCGAGATCCGAGGCCGGCGCCACCGTGCCGGGCGCCGCCTCGTCGGCCAGCCTCGTCCTCACAGGTCACTCCCTCCCGGCGGCCCACGGCCGTGTCCCTGAGCGCAGGCTGACGCAGAGCGGCCGGCCGCACATCACCCGCGCCGGGTAGACCTGCGGGCCACCCGGCGCGGGCCCCGGCGCCCGCGCCGGCAACCGGGCAGACCTTGATCATGCGGAACTCGAGTTATATCTTGATTCCATGTCAGCAGCCTCCGGCACACGCAGCGCGCGCGACAGGCTCCGCGACCGGTTCTTCGTGACCGGCACGGTGACGCAGATCGACCCGATAGCACGGCGGATGCTGCGGATCCGGATCGAGTCAGACTCCATCCCCGGCCTGGCCTGGATCCCTGGCCAGCACGTACGGGTGCACGTCGCCGACATGCTGCAGCCGCGCAGCTGGCTGCGGCCGGGGGACATGCTGCGCACCTACTCGGTCTGGCAGCACGACGACGGCATCGAGCTGTGCGTGCTGGACCACGACAACGGCGGCCCTGGCGTCGGGTGGGCACGCCAGCTGCGGGCCGGGGATCTCGTCAGCTTCTCCGCGCCGCAAGGGTCGTTTGTGCTGCACGATTGCGCGTATCACGTCTTCGCCGGGGACGAGACTGCCGCCGTTGCCTTCGGGCCAATGCTGCGCGCCCTGCCGCCTGGCGCCCGCGTCTACGGCGTCATCGAGGCCGGCGAGACCGGCGACCGCCTGCCGCTCGACCGGCCGCTGCGCTGGCAGTACCGCAACGGCCGGTCCGCGGCCAGCTCACAAACCCTGCTCGACGCGGTTGCCCGGCTCGAGCTGCCCAGCGAGCCGGGCGTCGCGTACCTGGCCGGAGAGGCCAGGACCATCCAGATGCTTCGCAGGTACCTGGTCACCGAACGGCGCTGGCCACGGCGGGCCGTCGTTACCAAGCCGTTCTGGACTCCCGGCAAACGCGGGCTCGACTAGCCGTGTTCCGTAGATGATCGGAGGGTCGCCGGCCGGCTGTGGCTTCGCCGGCGTAAATGCGGACGTACCAAAAAGGCCATATGCGTCGAGCCGGAACTCGCTTGCTGACCAGAATCGGTGAAGCCAGCTCATTGAAAACCGGCATATCAGGTATTCCGGGCATCCTGCCGCGCGGCCCGGCGGGGTGCAGTAGGGTCGCCGGCCCGTTGCTGCTGCTAGAGCGACAGCTACGGGCCGGCGACACTATGGCGCATGTCAAGATCCGCGGGACACGCCCTGGCCGGCGCGCCTAAGCGGCGGGCGCTGGGCCGGGTACCGGCTCGGGCGCGGCGGCCACCGCGGAACCGGCGGCGGAATCGTCTCGGGGCAGCCGTGCGAGGACCGCTGGCGTGACCCGGCGGTACGCCGCGGGGTCGACCGGCACGAGCCAGTGCGACGCCCGGACGGCCGCGCTGATGTTGACGTGCAGATCGCCGAGCACCTCATCGACGTTGTGCAGCGAGAACGGGATGATCTTCCCTCCGCGGCAGTGGTGGATGTCGGTGGCGTCGTCCATGAACGCGAGCTGGTCGGCGACCTGCCGGCGCATCGCCTGCGGGTCCGGCAGCGCGACCGCGCCGGCCACGTCCGCGGCGATCCAGACCGCCGCCATCTCGGCGTTGAGCGGGCTGAAGAACGAGGAGTTGTACCCGTTGAAGTACAGGTCGGCGACGCTGACCGGGCGGATCTGGCGGTAGAGCATGAAGTTGCCGCGCTCGTCGAGCAGCCGCGCGGTCACGCTTGCGGGCAGGAACGGGACGCCCTGGGTGAACCCGGTCGCGCAGACGATGAGGTCGGCGGGAAGCCGCGTGCCGTCGTCGAGCTCGGCGGCCGGCACCGCACCTTCGGCCGGCACCGCACCTTTGGCCAGCACAGTGCCGTCGGCCGGCACCGCACCTTCGGCCGGCACAGTGCCGTCGGCCAGCAGCCGGGCGATGGTCCGGCCGGGATGCACGACGATCGAGCCGGCCTCGACGCCCTCGAAGAAGCCCTCGGTGGCGAGCCCGATCGCGCCGCGCACGATGTCCTCCATCTGCCCCGGCGGCACCAGCGCGAGCCGCTTCAGCCCGAACTGGCGGACCGAGGCCGTGCCGATCGAGTTGACCATCCGGCCGCGCACGCCGTTGCCGGGGCCGTGCAGGAACTTCTCCACGCCACGCGGGCGCAGGTACCTGAACAGAGCCTCGCCCATGCGCGTCAGCAGCAGCAGCTTGAAGTTGACGACGCCGCCGATGCGGCGCGGCACCTTCCACAGCAGGTGCCGGGCGATCACGTCGGTGCTGGCCGCGACCTCGCTGACCGGCACCGTGACGTCGCAGGCGGACTTGCCGTACCCGACGACCAGCACACGCTTGCCCCGGGCCTGTTCCGCGTCGTGCAGTTCCGTGCCCGCGAGCAGCTGCCCGCCGGCCGCGGTGAACTCGGCCTCGCCCGGATAACCCGGAACCGCGGGCTCGCAGAACACCCCGTTGGCGACGACGAGCTTGTCGACGTGCTCCACCGTGCTGACGGGGCCGGCAGAGCCGGCAGTGCTGACGGGGCCGGCAGAGCCGGCGGTACCGGCCGCGGTGACGGCCCAGCCGCCGTCGGGGACCGGCTGCGCGGCGGTCACCTCGGTCGACAGGCGCAGCATCGGGTCGAGGCCGAAGTGGCTGGCGTACGACGCGAGGTAGGCCTGGATCTGCTCGCCGGTCGGCCACTCGGGATAGTCCCGCGGCATCGGGAAGTCCGACAGCGAGTACTGCGCCTTCGGGCTCTGGGTGGTCAGCCCGGGGTACCGGCGCGTGCGGCTCCACACGCCGCCGACGTCGGGTGCCTTGTCGTACACGATGACCTCGTGCCCGGCCTGGCAGAGCACCTTCGCGGTGGCCAGCCCGGCGACGCCGGCCCCGACGATCGCGACGCGCATGATCAGCTCACCTCGGGCGGGAGCTGCAGCTCGAGGCCGAAGTCCGCCATGATCTGCTTGATCCGCCCGATGTCCTTGGGGCCCGGCGGCAGATCGGCCAGGGCCTGGTAGTAGCCCTCCAGCCCGGCCGGGGACACCACCGAGATCACCCGGGACTCCTCGTCGTAGGTGTTGCGGAACGTGTGCACGACGTCGCGGGGCAGGAACAGGTAGTCCCCGACGCCGAGCGTGAAGTCCTCGCCGCCGAGGAAGACGTCGAGCTTGCCGGCCAGGAGGATGAACGACTCGTCCTCGCGGGTGTGGATGTGCGCCGGCGGCCCGTCGGTGCGCGGCGGGATCGCGTACTCGAACAGCGAGTACGCGTCGTGGGTCGACTTGCCGTTGGTCTTCATCGTGATGCTGAGGCCGATGGCCGCGATCTGGTGGCCTTCGCGGGACGGGAGCAGGTATCCGCCGCCAAGAGTCATCGTCGCCCTCCTAATGCCGCGTTCGCACGTGTGTAATGTCACAGCGTGCGGCCGGGGGACCGGCGCCGCAACGATGTGTCCCGGTCAGCGGGACAGCGGCCGGGGACGGCTCGTGTAGGCGCGGGACGCCGCGGCGGCCGCCATCCGGACCGCGGGCCCGGCGCGGTCGGACCGCACGAGCTGGCTCGGCCCGGTGACCGACACCGCCGCCGCGACGTCGCCGAGCGGCCCGAAGACGGGCGCGGCGACGCAGCTGACGCCGATGTTCCCCTCCTCCCGGTCGATCGCCCAGCCGCGCTCGGGTACCGCCGTGAGCTCGCGCATGATGGCAACTCTGCTGGTCAGGGTGCGGGGCGTGCGGGCCGCCAGCGGCCCGGCCAGGACCGCGTCGATGACCGCCGGCTCGGAGTAGGCGAGGATCGCGCGGCCCAGCGCGGAGCAGTACGCCGGGATCATCCCGCCGGTTTGCGACAGCATCGGCATGGCCCGGTGCCCGGTGATCTTCTCGACGACCAGGATCTGCGTGCCGTCCAGCACGCCGAGCTGCACGGTGATCTTCGTAGCCTGGTGCAGGTCCTGCAGGAACGGCAGCACCGCCTCGCGCAGCTCCAGCCGGATCGGCGCCAGGCTGGCCACCTCGAACAGGCGGTTGCCGATGCGGTACCGGTCGCCCGGCTTCTCCAGCCACCCCAGCCGGATCATCCGATCGGCGGTGCGGTGCGTCGTCGACCGGGGCAGCCCGGACCGGGCGACGAGCGCTGCCAGCGTGAGCTCGCGGTGCGCGGCGTCGAACGCGCCGAGGATCGCCGCCGCGCGGTCCAGGCCGCCCTCGGGCGGTACGCCGTCCCGCTGAGCGGGACTCACTGTTGGTTCCGCAGGGTCATACCGGCCAGGCTAAACCCGAGCCCGCCAGAGCCCACGGAGGCAACCATCACCGCACGAACCGCGCTGGTCGGCGGGGGCGCCGCCGGCATCGGCTACGCGATCGCCGCGCGCCTGGCACCGACGCACCAGGTGGTCATCACCGGCCGGAGCGCCGGGCCGCTGCACGCGGCGGCGCGGCAGCTGCGGGACCGCACCGGAGCAGAGATCGGCACGCTGATCAGCGATATCGCGGCGCCGGGCACGGCGACGTCCGCGATGGACGCGATGACCGCCCGTTACGCGGCGCCGGACGTGATCGTGCTGAACGCCGGCGGGCCACCGCCCGGGCGGATCCTGGACGTCAGCGACGGGTCCTGGCTGTCCGGCACCGAACTGCTGCTGCTCGGCCCGCTGCGGCTGGCCCGGCTGGCGCTGCCCGGCATGGCATCGCGCGGGTTCGGACGGCTGGTGTTCGTGACGTCGACCGCCGTCCGCCAGCCCCAGCCGGACCTGGCTGTCTCCGTGGTGCTGCGCACGGCCGTCACCGCCGCCGCCAAGCTGCTATCACGGGAATACGCGGCAGACGGCGTCACGGTCAACTGCGTCGCGCCCGGCGCCACCGACACCCAGCGCCGCCGTGACGTGCTGGCCGCCCGGGCCGCGCGGACCGGCCGCGCGCTCGCGGAACTGGATGCCCAGGACACCTCGGAGGTGCCGGCCGGCCGGGCCGGCACGCCGGACGAGATCGCCGCCGCCGTCGCGTTCCTGGCCTCGGCCGAGGCCAGCTACGTCAACGGGACCGTGCTCACGGTCGACGGGGGAAGGACGGAGACGCCGTAGATGGGACAGTCAGGCGCGAGCTTCGACATGGGCGACTTCCTCGCCGGGATCAGCGCCGCGGTCCGGCCGGGCACCGCCCGGCCGGTGGTGGTGCACGCCGGCGAGCTGGAAACGCTGCCGGCCGGGAAGGTCCACAACCCGACCACGCTGGCGGTCGCCGGGCGGCTGCCGACCGTCACGTTCGAGCTGTTCCGGCAGACGATCCCGCCCGGTGAGAGCTCGGACATGCAGCGGCACTACCACGAGACCGTGCACTACGTGATCTCCGGCCGCGGGCACAGCGAGATCGAGGACGACGCCGAAGGCTGGGCTGCCGGCGACTTCGTCTACACGCCACCGTGGACCTGGCACCGTCACTACAACGACTCGGCCGACGAGCCGGCCGAGTTCCTCACGATCGAGAACTCACGCCTGCTGCAGGCGCTCGGCATCGCACGGCGGCAGAGCGCCGGCCTGTGCACGCTCGCCGAGGCGCGCGCCCGATTTCCAGAGGAGCCGTCATGACCGAACTGCCGGAGCACATCAGCATCTGGGGCGAGCTGGCCGACACCGACCACGAGCTGCGCCACGTCGACGTGCGCGGCGTGCGCACCCGCGTGCTGCGCGCCGGGTCCGGGCCCGACCTGATGCTGCTGCACGGCACCGGCGGCCACCTCGAGGCCTACGCACGCGACATCGCGGGCCTGGCCGCCGACTTCCGGGTCACCGCGTACGACATGGTCGGCCACGGCTGGTCCGACCTGCCGGACCGGCCCTACACGATCGACGTGCTCACCGATCACCTGACCGGGCTGATGGACGCGCTCGACATCGGCGCCGCCCACCTGTCCGGCGAATCGCTGGGCGGCTGGGTCGCCGCGTGGACCGCATCCCACCGTCCCGACCGCGTCGACCGGCTCGTGCTCAACACCCCCGGCAACATCGCCAACAAGCCCGAGGTGATGGCCAGGCTGCGGGACAGCACTCTCGCCGCGGTCCGCGACCCGAGCGACGCGACAGTGCGCCGCCGGGTCGAGTTCCTGTTCCACCACACCGAGATGGTCACCGACGAGCTGGTCAGCCTGCGCCGCGCGGTCTACAGCCGGCCCGGGTTCGTCCGCGCGATCGGCAACACGCTCGTGCTGCAGGACCCCGAGGTCCGCAAGGACTTCGCGTGGGACCCCGGCTGGGTCGCCGCGATCGGCGCGCCGACCCTGCTGCTGTGGACCGATCACGACCCGACCGGCGGCCTGGACGAGGCGGCGATGCTGCTGGAGTGGCTGCCCGGCGCGCGTCTGCACGTGATCGAGGACGCGGGGCACTGGCCGCAGTGGGAGAGGCGCGAGGAGTACCTGCGCGTGCACCGCGACTTCCTGCTGGGCGGCGAGGTGCAGCGGGCGGCGGCGAGCGGAGCCACGCCGTGAGCGAGATCATCGGCATGGTCGGCATGTCGCACTCGCCGTTCGTGACGATGCTGCCGCCGCCGCGGACCGGCGCACCCGGCAGCCGGTTTCTGGCCGACGCGGGCCGGGTGGCCGCCGCGGTCGCCAGCCTCGCCCCGGACGTGCTGGTGGTCATCGGGCCGGATCACTTTCACGCGAACTTTTACGACGCGATGCCGCCGTTCGTGCTCGGCGTGGACGAGGCCGGCGCGTTCGGGGACTTCGGCAGCCGCTCCGGGCCGCTGCCGGTGGCGTCCGCGCTCGCCTGGTCGATCCGCGACGGCCTGGCCCGTGACGGGTTCGACATCGCGCTGTCCTACGCGCTCACCGTGGATCACGGCATCGTGCAGAGCTACGACATGGTCCGCGGCCGCGCCGACGTCCCGCTGGTCCCGCTCGTCGTCAACACCGCGGCCCCGCCGCTGCCGTCGATGCCCCGCTGCGTGGCGCTGGGCCGGTCGCTGGGCGCCGCGATCCGGGACGCCGACGCCGGGCGGGTCCTGGTCGTGGCCAGCGGCGGGCTGTCGCACTGGCTGCCGTCCAACGACCCGCGAGATGCCTCGCTCACCGAAGACCGCCGGGCTGGCCTGATCCACGGGCGGCGTAACGTTGCGGCATTCTCGGCAGTCCGTGAGCCACGGGTCAGGGCGCTGGCCGGCAACCCCCACACCACCGTGAACGCCGCCTGGGATGCGTGGTTCCTCGAGCAGCTCGCCGCCGGGGACCTCGACCCCGTTACCGGCCTGGGCGACGAAGGGCTGGAGGAGCGGGCCGGCAGCGGCGGCCACGAGATCCGCACCTGGCTGATCGGCGTGGCCGCGGCCGGCCGGCCGCTGCTGTGGGCCAGCTACGAGCCGGTGCCGGAGTGGATCACCGGCATGGGCATCGGCACGACGTTCGCGGTGGCCTGATCCCGCGCACGGTGAGCGGCAGACTCACTATGGTGTTAGATGGCCAGAAGCTAAACCTTTAGACCAATTTGAACGCGTCAGCCGTCTGATCTCGAGCCCGCAGGAGGACACCGTGAACAGGTTCCCCGGCAAGGTGGTCGCCGTGACCGGCGGTGCGCACGGCATCGGCCGTGCCACCGCGCTGCGGTTCGCCTCCGAGGGCGCGGACGTCGCAGTCCTCGATGTCCGCGACGGCGAAGGCGAGCAGGTGGCGGCCGAGTGCGGCCGCGCGGGCGGCACGGGCCACTACTACAACTGCGACGTCACCGACCCCGGCGCCGTGGCCGCCGCCGTGCAGCGCGTCGCAGCCGACCTGACGACGATCGACGTGCTGCACGCGAACGCGGGCCGGCTGCGGGCGGGAACGGTGCTGGAGACCGACCTCGACGAGTGGTCGCGCATCCTGTCGGTCAACGTCACCGGGATGTACCTCGTGATCAGGGAGGCGGTGCCGGTCATGCGGGAGGGCGGCGGCGGCGCGATCGTGACGACCGGATCGATCAGCGGCCTGTTCGGCGAGCCGGCCCTGACCGCGTACACCGCGTCCAAGGCGGCGGTGGTGAACATGACCCGGTCGCTCGCGATCGACCTGGCCCCGGCGGGGATCCGGGTGAACTGCGTGTGCCCGGGCTGGGTCGACACCGGGTTCAACGACCCGCAGTTCGAGCACGACCAGATGACGGACGAGGAGGTCCGGGCGCTGATCGACCGGACCGTTCCGATGCGCCGGCAGGGCGAGCCGCAGGAGATGGCCGCCGCGGTCGCGTTCCTCGCGTCGGCGGACGCCTCGTACATCACCGGGCAGACGCTGGTGGTCGACGGCGGGCTGCTGTGCCACGTGTGACCAGCGGGCGATGATCCAGCGCTGACCCGGCTGGCGGGACGGCGGCACCTCGGCAGACACTGGTAGTGGACCTGTCGGCCGGAACGCCGGGAAGGAGACCGCGTGGACACGACCGGAGCAGCAACGGGCCGGGACGCCGCGGGCCGGGACGCCGCGGCCCGGGAGGTTGCGGCCCGGATGGCCGGCGCGGCAGCCGCCTGGCTGGACGCGCTCGAGCCC
>JASHQP010000600.1 GCA_030039095.1 Streptosporangiaceae bacterium | reverse complement strand
GTGGACGGGGCGGCGGTGTCCGCTCCGGCCGGTGCGCTGGAGGCGGCGCTGGCTGCGGCGCAGCACGGTGACCCCGACGCCTACCGCGCCATCTACCGCGACACCCAGCCCCGGCTGCTGCGCTACCTGCACGCCCTGACCGGCGACGACGCCGAAGACATCGCCTCCGAAACCTGGCTGCACATCGCCCGCGACCTGCACACCTTCCACGGCAGCTACGACGCCTTCCGCGGCTGGGCCGCCACCATCGCCCGCCACCGCGCCCTCGACCACCACCGCCGCCACACCCGCCGCCCCCCGCCCATCCCCGTCCCCGCCGAAGACCTCACCGGCCTGCCCGCCCGCGACGACACCGCCGCCACCGCCATCGACGCCCTGTCCACCACCACCGCCATCAACCTCATCGCAACCCTGCCCCCCGACCAGGCCGAAGCCGTCCTGCTGCGCACCGTCCTCGGCCTGAACGCCACCCACGCCGCCGCCGTCCTCGGCAAACGACCCGGCGCCGTCCGCACCGCCGCCCACCGCGGCCTGCGCACCCTCGCCCGCCACCTGAGCCAGCCGTGACCGATGACCGTGCGACCCAGCAGGGAGGACCGAACCAGCATGAAAAGCCGACTGTTTTCCCATACACGCAAGGCCCGCAGCGGCCGCGCAGCCAGATCGGTGCTGTGCGACCGCGCAGCCAGATCGGTGCTCTGCGGCTGCCGCCCGGGCGGGCCGGCAGGCGGCCAGGATGCGAACGACGTCGTCTGGGTATACGCCGTCACCACCGACGTCGACGACGGGCAGTTGTCCGGCGTGACCGGCGTCGCCGGGGAACCGGTCCGGACGGTGACCGAAGCGGGCCTGTCCGCCGTGGTCGGCACCGTCAGTGACGAGGAGCACCACGGCAAGCCGCTCACACGCCTGCTCGTCGGCCTCACCGCGATCGAGACCGCGGGGCGCGCGCACCACCGCGTGATCGCGAGCCTCCCCGAGGACAGCCCCGTGCTGCCGGCCCGGCTGGCCACGGTCTATCCGGACGATGCGACGATCCGTGGTCTGCTCGCCGAGCGCCGCGGCGAGCTCGCGGTGATGGTGGAGTCGGCGCGCGGCGCGCAGGAGCTGTGACCGTCTGACCGTGGCGCGGGTGTGCAGGCCGGCCGGCTCGCTGAAGCGGGACCGTTCCACGGAGCGATGGCTGGGAACGGCCCCGCGCAGCCTCGATTCCACCGCATTGGCGCCCGGAGGCGGTAACGAAACACTAGCGCCCGGCTAGCGGCACGTTCACGCCGGGCGTCGGCTGCGTGCCCGGCTAGATGCGAGACAGGCCAAAGCCCCAGTTCAGGATCTTGGTTGCGGCGACGGCACCGGTCTCCGGACTGGTGGCTGGGCTGCCGAGGACGACGCCGATCAGGTTCAGCCCGTCACGCGACGCCGAGAACAGCAGGCAGTGCAGGGCGACGTTGGTGAACCCGGTCTTGATCCCGGTGGCCCCCGGATAGGTGCCGATCAGCTCGTTGTCGTTGTTCCACCAGTAGGCGTGGTGCCCGGGACCCTTGCGCAGCTGGTAGAACGGCTGCGCCACGATCGAGCGGAACACGGCCGACTTCATCGCGGCGATGCCCAGCGTGACCAGATCGGCCGGGGTGGAGAAGGTCGAGGTCTCGGTGGGGTACGGCAGCCCGTCCGGGCTGGTGAAGTGCGTGTGCAGCATGCCCAGTTGCCTGGCTGTCTCGTTCATCTTGGCCAGGAACGCCGGCATGCCGGGGCCGTACGTCAGGGCCAGCGTGTAGGCAGCGTCGCAGCCTGACGGGAGCAGCATCGCCTCGAGCAGTTCCTGCGCCGTGACCACGTCACCGGGAATCAGGCCCGCGCTTTCCCCGCCGTACTTCGACACGTACGCGATCACGGACTTCGGTATCCGGATCTTCCTGTTCAGGTCCCCGGCGCGGATGACCACGAGCGCGGTCATCACCTTGGTGATGCTGCCCATGGGCAGCTCGGTGTTCAGGCCGCGGCTCCAGAGCACCGAGCCGGTGTTTTCATCGGCGAGCAGGGCGCCCTTGGCCTGCACCCCGGCGGGCGCTCCGACGATCCGTACGGGCGCCTCGGCCGACGGCGTCGCGGACGGCGACGGCCGGGCGCTCCGGGCGGCCGAGCGGGCGACCTCCGCACCGACGTTGCCGACGGTGGCCGGTGACCGCGTCGCGGAACCAGCGGCCGTCCAGGCTATGACCGTCGCGGCGACAACCCCGCATGCGATGGCGATGGCCGTCACACGAACGGGTATGCGCATCCGCTTCGTTCCTTATCGTCGGTAAGTACTTTGCATGACACTATCGCCTATGCAGGCCGCGCAACCGGCCCTTGATCCTTAGCGGCAGACCCCGTCTGCGGTGCGCATACTCATCCCATGCCTGTGACACTGCACCACGTCGTCGTCGACGCTCACGACCTGCCGAAGCTGGCTCAATTCTGGACGCAGGCGCTCGGCTGGAGGGTCCTTTCCGAGCGGGAGCGCGAGATCGTCATCGGGCCAGATGTAAGCGCGCCGACCGGCATCTGCTTCATGCCGGTGACCGACCCGAAGACGGTCAAGAACCGAGTCCACCTCGACCTGACCACGAGCGCCGAGGATCGGGATCAGGAAATCGAGCGCCTGCTCGCGCTCGGCGCCCGCCGGGTGGACATCGGGCAGACCGGCAGGGAATCGTGGACGGTTCTCGCCGATCCCGAGGGAAACGAGTTCTGCGTAGTCCGGCCGAAGACCACGCTGATCGACTGACGCCGATCCCGGCCCCAAGGGTTTCCCGTCCCCTCAGAGATATCCGTCTCTGTGTCGGCGACTAGATATGGCCTAGCCTGCCGAGTGATGCAGAGTTAGGTCCCCACACACCCTCTGCGGCCCCGAGGCCAGCCCCCCCGGCCTCGGTGCACCACTCGCTCTCGGAGACAGGAATGACAAGGCCGGGTAGCGACCGAACCGGGCAGCGACGGGCCGTCTGCGCTGGCAGGCGCGCCCGTCGCTGCCCCGTTCACCCGTGGTTGGAGAACACCATGGCCTGGTCCCTGATGCCGCGGAGCCGCAGCGCCCGGTAATCACGCAGGTAGCTCTGATGCACCTGCCAGGGGAACCGGTAGCCCTGCTTGGGGAAACGGTGGGCGGACCGCTGCACGTACCCCGACGTGAGACCCAGCAGCGGCCGCACGCTGACCGACTCATCCGTGTTCACCGGTGTGCACTGGCGCATGCCCGCCGCCTGCATATGGTTCAGCAGGCGGCACACGTAGTTACAGGTCAGGTCGCATTTGAGGGTCCATGACGCGTTCGTGTACCCGACGGCTATGGCGAGGTTCGGCACGCCCTCGAGCATCATGCCCTTGTAGACCAGCTTGCTGGCAACGTCCACCGCCTCCCCGTCGACGCGCAGCTCGATCCCGCCGATGAACAGCAGCTCGAGGCCGGTAGCGGTGACGATGATGTCGGAGGTAGCCGTGGTCATAGCGGTAGTAGCCGGTACAGCTGAAGATGAAGCCGCAGGTGATCTCCGCCGTCTCATCCGCGCCGGCGCGGCACGCGA
>JASHQP010000599.1 GCA_030039095.1 Streptosporangiaceae bacterium | reverse complement strand
CCGGTGGAGGTGGTCGCGGCTGGTTATCCGCTGGCGCGCCGGCGGTGCACCGCGGCTCCGGCGGCCATGCCGCCGGCCACGGCGCCCGCGCCGGCCGCGATCGGCAGGGCGATCATGGTGGCCTTGCGCCCGGAGCGGAAGTCGTAGATCGGCCAGCCCTGCTTCCTCGCTTCGCCGCGCAAACCCAGGTCCGGGTTGACCGCGCTGGGGTGGCCGACGAGCGTCAGCATCGGCATGTCGTTCAGCGAGTCGCTGTACGCGGAGCACCGGGCCAGGTCGAGCCCTTCGCGGTCGGCCAGGGCCTGGATCGCGGCGGCCTTGGCCTCGCCGTGCAGCAGCCCGCCGACCAGGCGGCCGGTGTACACCCCGTCCCTGGTCTCCGCGACCGTGCCGAGCGCGCCCGTCAGGCCGAGCCTGCGGGCCAGGATGTCGGCGAGCTCCACCGGCGTGGCGGTGACCAGCCACACCCGCTGGCCGGCCGCCAGGTGCCGCTGGGTCAGTTCCCTGGTGCCCGCCCAGATCCGGTCGGCCATGGACTCGTCGTAGATCTCCTCGCCGAGCCGGACGATGTCCGCCACGTTGTGCCCGGCGACAAAAGCCAGGGCGGCCTGCCTGGCCGCGTCGATGTGGTCGGAGTTCTCGGCACCGCGCAGCCGGAAGAAGACCTGCCCCCACGTCATGCGGGCCAGGTCACGCGCGGTGAACATCTTGCGGGCGGCCAGGCCACGGGCGAAGTGATAGATCGACGCGCCGCGCATCAGGGTGTTGTCCACGTCGAAGAACGCCCCGGCCAGCGGGTCGGGCACCGGTACCGGCCGCTCGACCTCCGCGGCTGCGGCGGAGGCCTGCCCGGCCAGAGCCGACCAGCCGTGCGGGAGCCGTGTCGACAGCCGCCTCATACCCACGAGCCTACCGGCGCCGCGGGCGGCTGAGCAGGAACACGCCGGGCGCATTCCGCCCGTCACGGGCTCTGACCAGGACTCCGGTCGCATCATCGCGCCGCGTCGGGCACCATAGTCAGCAATGTCTCTTCACTTCCTGGCTGCGATCGTCGGGGCGATCATTGGCGCGGCAGGCACGGGCCTGCTGGTCGCCAAGTGCTTGCGCGGCCCCAACGCTGCGCTCGTAGCCTGGACGGCCGCGCTGTTCGGCCTCACCGTGGCCCTCTGCGCGCAGGCGCTCGGCTTCGAGATCGGCTTCGGGCCGATCGCGTTCCGGGCCATGGAAATCGGCGCGCAGCTTCTCGCGCCGCTCGCGCTCGCGCTCGGGCTGGCCGAGCTCGCCGGCAAGAGCATCGTCACCAGGTTCGCGGCGCGGCTGTTGCTGGCCGCGATCGGCATCGTCTCCCTGGTCATCTTCGCCAGCGACCCGCTCAGTGATGCCGCGTTCAGCAAGGCGTGGCCCCCCACCGGCGTCTACTACCAGATCGTCCCCAACAAGCTGCTCGAGTACGTGCTGGCCCCGGCCACGGTGATCGTGGCGCTGTTCGCCATGGGGTTCGCCGCCGCGCGGCCCGGCCGGGACCCGGCCTGGCGGGACGCCCTGCCCGCCACCGGACTGGCCGGAGTCGCAGCTCTGCTGCTCGCCCTGCCCGGCATCGCGACGCTGAGCGGCGTCAACGTGCCCATCTCCTCGCTGTTCGTGCCGATCTGCGTCCTGGCCGCCGTCGGGACGTGGTTCGCCGGCTGGCAGGTCGCCGGCTTGTCGCTGGAGGTGCTGCGCGAGGATGTCGGCGACGACGCCGACGGCGAATGGGGAGCGCAGCCCTCCTGGTCCGGCGGCCCGGCCACGGGCGACTTCGGCCCGGCTGCCGACGACGAGTTCGGCATCTACCGCAGCAACGGCTCGCGCCGGCAGCGTGACGACCTCGACTACCGCGGCGCCGCCGACTACGAACCGCAGCATCCCCACGGGTACCCGAACGAGGCCGGCCACCTGGACGACGGGCCGCTGTACCGGGACGAGGCGCCGTATCCGGACGACGCCCCGTACACCGGTGACCTCGCGTACCCGCAGCAGCCCGGCAGCGCGTACCCGCAGCAGCCCGGCAGCGAGTACCCGCAGCAGCCCGGCACCCCCGGTGAACGGGCGCTGTACCGCGACGGGACCGGCTACCCGGATGACGCGGGCTATCCGGGCGAGGCCGGCTACACCGGCATGGCCCGCCAGTCCGGTGCCGGTCCTGACGCGCAGGCGAACCTCTTCGGCCAGATTGCGATCTACACGCTGCTCGAAGACCGGGTGGATGACTTCGACCGGCTGACCAGGCGGGTGGTCAGGCAGGTGCGCGCCCAGGAGCCCGACACGCTGGTCTACATCGTGCACGCGGTGCCGTCCGCGCCGATGCAGCGGATCCTTTACGAGGTCTACCGCGACCGCTCCGCCTACGAGGAGCACAAGCGGCAGCCGTACGTCGTCGCGTTCGAGGCCGACCGCCGCCCGTTCGTCCTCGCGACCAACATCATCGAGCTTGGCCTGCAGCAGGCCAAGGTGTCGCCGCTGCCCTCGGTCTCCGACCTGCTCACTGATACCGGATTCGACCTGCTCAACGACTCAGGGTTTGGCCAGCCCGGCTACGGGCCGCGGCCGGGTGGCAGCCCTGGCAGCACCGGCAGCCCTGGCAGCGTCGGCGGCCGTCATGGATAGCTCCGGCGGGAGCCGCCGGGCCCACGAGATCACGCTGCTGACCCGCCCCGGCTGTCACCTCTGCGACGATGCACGGGCGGTAGTCGCGCAGGTGGCCGCCGAACTCGGGGTTTCCTGGACCGAACGCGACATCACCCGCTCAGAGAGCGACCTGCGCGACTACGGCGACATGATTCCGGTCACGATGATCGACGGCGTGCAGCATGACTTCTGGAGGGTCAGCGAGCAGCGCCTGCGCGCCGCCCTGAGCGCTTAGCGCTGGTCGGGCCGGGCGCCCGGGCACTAGGGGAAATGCCGACCTGACCCGGCAAAGTGCTGGCAAAGTGCCGGTCAGGACGGTGAGCCCGGGAACTTCACGACTTTGTGCATGCGTTCACAAGGGCGTAGCGTGGCAGTTATGCCAAGCACGCGGGCGCCGCAAGCCTGCGAGCCCGCCGGCGTCGATCCCCCCAGGAGTGCCGACGCATGACCCGCAGGTCCATGACCGAGAACGGCAATCACGGTATCCCCGAGGCGACGGTCAACCGGCTTCCGGTCTACCTGCGGGCGCTGTACGCACTCGCCGACCGCGGGATCGCCACCGTGTCGAGCGAGGAACTGGCCGCCGCGGCCGGCGTGAACTCCGCCAAGCTGCGCAAGGACCTCTCGCACCTCGGCTCGTACGGAACGCGTGGTGTCGGCTACGACGTCGAGTACCTGGTGTACCAGGTGTCCCGGGAACTAGGGCTCACCCAGAACTGGCCGGTGATCATCGTCGGTGCCGGCAACCTCGGCCTCGCGCTCGCCAACTACGGCGGGTTCGCGTCCCGCGGGTTCCGCGTGGCTGCCATCTTCGACTCCGATCCGCTCACCGTGGGCACGACGATCGCAACCCAGGTCGTCAGGAACGCCGACGAGATCGAGTCGGTGATCGCCGCACAGGGCGTGTCGATCGGCGTGATCGCGACGCCAGCCCCGGCCGCCCAGCAGGTCTGTGAGCGGCTGGTCGCCGCCGGGATCACCAGCATCCTCAACTTCGCGCCCGTGGTGCTGAGTGTGCCGCCCGGCGTCGACGTCCGGAAGGTCGACCTGTCCATCGAGCTGCAGATCCTGGCGTTCCACGCGCAGCGGCGGGCGGTGGTGCGCGTCAGCGGGAACGGGTCGGCGGGTGCCGCACCCCCCACGGTCCCGCCTGAGACCCCGGCCACAGCGGCGCCCGCGAGGGCGGTGGCAACGTGAGCCTGCTCGTGGTGGGCCTCAGCCACAAGAGCGCGTCGGTGTCCACGCTCGAGCGGGCCGTGCTGACCGGTGACGCGCTCAGCAAGCTGCTGCGCGACGTGGCCCACGCGGACGACGTCGCCGGATCGCTGGTAGTCAGCACCTGCAACCGCGTCGAGGTGTACGCGGAGGTCGACAAGTTCCACTCCGGCGTGTCGTGGATCTGCGAGCTGCTGGCGCGGCACGCGGCGCTGCCGCTGGCCGAGCTCACCCCGCACCTGTACGTCCACTACGAAGACCGTGCGGTTCAGCACCTGCTCTCGGTGGCCTGCGGGCTCGACTCGATGGTGATCGGCGAAAGCCAGATCCTCGGCCAGGTGCGGCAGGCCCTGCGCAAGGCGCAGGAACAGGGCACGCTCTGCCGTTCCCTTTCCGACCTCTGCTCGCTCGCGCTGCGCGCGGGCAAGCGGGCGCACAGCGAGACCGGAATCGACCGGGCCGGCGCGAGCATGGTGAGCGTCGGCCTCACCTCAGCGGCGCAGCGCCTGCACGGCCCGGGAAGCGCCCAGACCGGGCAGCACCGCACCGGGCATGGCTCCGCCGGCATCCTCGACGGCCTGTCGGTGCTCGTGGTTGGCGCCGGGTCGATGAGCTCGCTGACGGTCGCCACCGCGTCCCGGATGGGCGCCGCCCGGCTCGTCGTGGCCAACCGGACCAGCGCCCGCGCCGGGCGGCTGGCGGCTACGGTCTCGGCCACCGCTGTCGACCTGTCCCGGCTGCCCGACGCGGTCGCCGTCGCCGACCTCGTCGTCTCCTGCACCGGGGCACCCGGCCACGTGATCACCACCGAGACCGTGACGGCCGCGCTCGCGTCCCGGGTGCCGGCTGGCCGGCCGCTCGTGGTGCTCGACCTCGCGCTGCCGCGCGACGTTGACCCCGACGCCGGACGGCTTCCCGGCGTGAGCGTGATCGGCCTGGAAACGATCGGCGGGGCTGGCGGCGTCGGCGGACCGGGGGGCGTTGCCGAGGAGGACGTGGCGTCGGTCCGGCGGATCGTGGCCGAGGAACTGGCCGCGCACATGTCCGCCGACCGTGCCGCGAAGGTCGCACCGACCGTGGTCGCGCTGCGGGCCAAGGCCGCGGAGGTCGTCGACGCGGAGCTGGCCCGGCTTGTCGGCCGCGTGTCGGGCCTCGACGCGCGCGCCCGTCGAGAGATTGCCCAGTCCATGCGCCGAATCGCAGATAAGCTGCTGCACGCGCCCACCGTCCGCGTCAAGGAGCTGGCAGGCTCGCCGGGCGGCGACTCCTACGAGGCGGTGCTGCGAGTGCTCTTCGACCTGGATCCCGATGCCGTGCAGGCAGTCGCCAGGGCGGACGCCGTCGCACCCGACTGGCCGGAGCGGCCGCAGCGTCCCGAGCACCCGGACCGGGAGGTGCCGAAGTGACCGTGTCATCACACGATGCAGCGCCGCTGCGGCTCGGCACCCGCAAGAGCCCGATGGCCGTCGTGCAGTCGCAGCACGTCGCGCGCCTGATCTCGGAGCGGACCGGCCGCGAGGTCGAGCTGGTCGGGATCACCACGTTCGGTGACGTCAGCCGCGCCCAGATCGCCCAGATCGGCGGCACCGGTGTGTTCGTCAGCGGCCTGCGTACCGCCCTGCTGCAGGGCGACGTCGACATCGCCGTGCACTCCCTGAAGGACCTGCCCACCGCGCAGCCGGAGGGCATAGTGCTGGCAGCGGTGCCGTCCAGGGACGATCCGCGGGACGCCCTCGCCGCGCACGACGGCGCCAAGCTGGCCGACCTGCCGCCTGGCGCGACGATCGGCACCGGGGCGCCCCGCCGCGCCGCCCAGATGCTGCTGCTGCGCCCGGACCTGCGGCCGGTACCGGTCCGCGGCAACGCGAACACGCGGCTGGGGCGCGTCACGTCCGGCGAGGTCGACGCCGTGGTGCTCGCCTACGCGGGCCTGGCCAGGATCGGCCGTCTCGACGCGGTGACCCAGATCTTCGATCCCGACGAGATGCTCCCGGCGCCGGGCCAGGGTGCCCTGGCGGTGGAGTGCCGGTCCGACCGGCCGGACCTGGCCGACCTGCTGGCAGCCGTGGATGATCCCGCCACCCACGCCGCCACCACGGCTGAGCGCACGCTGCTCGCCGTGCTCGAGGCAGGTTGCAGCGCCCCGGTAGGCGGGTATGCCGCTGGGACGGATGGATTGCGGCTGCGCGCGGTTGTCGTCGCGGCCGATGGGGAGACAGCACTGCGGGCAAGCGCCAGCGGGCCGGCGGCCGAGGCCGAGCACCTCGGCCGCGCGGTAGCCGCCGAGCTGCTCCGGCGTGGTGCCGCAAGATATACGGCCGTGTCCGCTGAGATAGCGGGACAGATCAGCAACGGGGATGACTAGTGAACCCACCCGTGACGAAGAGTGTTGCAAGCCAGGCGGCGGCGAAGTCGGCGGCCTCCGGCCGGGTCGCGTTCGTCGGCGCAGGCCCCGGTGACGGGGGTCTGGTGACCGTGCGAGCCGCGGCGCTGCTGGCCCAGGCCGACCTGGTGGTGGCGGATCCGGAGCTGATTGCGCAGCTAGGCAAGCTGGCCGGCCCCGAGGCGGAGATCGCCGACGCCGACGCGTCTGCGCAGGACCCACGGCTGCTGATCAAGGCCGCTCGGGCCGGCCAGCACGTGGTGCGGCTGGTGTGCGGCGACCCGCTGCTGTTCGGCCACGCCTCCGCCGAGGTGGCGGCGTGCGCGAAGGCGCATGTGCCGTTCGAGGTCGTGCCCGGCGTGCCGGTGGCAACCGCGGTCCCCGCCTACGCGGGCATCCCGCTGACGTCCGACACCAGCGGTGACGTCCGGATCATCCACGCCTCCGAGGTGAGCCGGGTGCAGAACGGCCCGGGCAGCCTGGTGATCCTGGGTGCCGAGACCGGGCTGGCCGACATCGCCAAGATGCTGATCGCGGCGGGCTGGGCCGACACCACGCCGTTCGCCCTGACCTGGGACGGCACCACAACCGATCAGCACACCGTGGTCGCCACGCTCGGGACCGTCACCGCCGACCTCAAGGCCGCAGGGGTGAGCCTGCTGACCGCGCACGGGCCCGCGGTTGCCGTGGTCGGCGACGGTGTCACCGCGCAGCCCTCGCTGTCCTGGTTCGAGACCAAGCCGCTGTTCGGCTGGCGGGTGCTGGTGCCGCGAACCAAGGAGCAGGCCGGCGACGTGATGAGCCGGCTGGAGGCCTGGGGTGCGGTGCCCGAGCAGGTTCCGACGATCGCCGTCGAGCCGCCGAGGACGCCGCAGCAGATGGAACGCGCCGTGAAGGGCCTGGTGACCGGCAGGTATCAGTGGATCGCGTTCACGTCGGTGAACGCTGTCCGCGCGGTGCGGGAGAAGTTCGAGGAGTACGGCCTCGACGCCCGCGCGTTTGCCGGGATCAAGGTGGCCGCGGTCGGCGAGCAGACGGCGAAGTCGCTGCGCGAGTTCGGCATCATGCCCGACCTGGTGCCGGACAAGAAGCAGTCCGCCGAGGGCCTGGCCGACGTCTGGCCCGCCTACGACGACGTGCTCGACCCAATCAACCGGGTGCTGCTGCCGCGTGCCGACATCGCCACCGAGACGCTGCTGGCCAGGCTCACCAGCCTCGGCTGGTAGGCCGAGGACGTCACCGCCTACCGGACCGTGCGGGCGGCGCCGCCGCCAGCGCCGATCCGCGAAGCGATCAAGGGCGGCGGCTTCGACGCGGTGCTGTTCACGTCGTCGTCGACGGTCCGGAACCTGATCGGGATCGCGGGCAAGCCGCACGCGGTGACCGTGATAGCGGTGATCGGGCCGGAGACGGCGAAGACCGCCGCCGAGTTCGGACTCCGGGTGGACGTGATGGCGCCGCGCCCGTCGGCAACCGCCCTGGTGGACGCGCTGGCTGACTACGGAGCCGGGCTGCGCGACGCCGCCATCGAAGCCGGCGAGCCGGTGCGCAGGCCGAGCGAGCGGCGCCGCGGTGCCCGCCGCAGAATCCGGTAGCGCCCGGTAGTGCCGCAGCACAGCGTGAACCGAGCGGCGGCACCGAACGTAGCATCGGTGTAGGCCGAGGTGAGGAGAGGTCCGATGGCCGCCGAATTCCCCGCTGCCCGCCCCCGCAGGCTCCGCCGGACCGCACCGCTGCGGCGCCTGGTCGCGCAGACCAGCGTCCGGCCGGCCGACCTGGTGCTGCCGCTGTTCGTCAAGGAGGGCATCGACGAGCCGCAGCCGGTCGCCTCGATGCCGGGCGTCATGCAGCACACCAGGGACAGCCTGCGCAAGGCGGCCGTCGAGGCGGTGGGCGCCGGCGTCGGCGGGCTCATCCTGTTCGGCGTCCCCGCCGTCAAGGACTCGCGCGGCGCGGCCGCCGATGACCCGGCAGGCATCGTCCAGCTTGCGCTCGGTGACCTGGTCAGCGAAGTCGGCGACGACACCGTGCTCATGGCTGACCTCTGCATGGACGAGTACACCGACCACGGCCACTGCGGCATGCTCACGCTGGCCGGCCAGGTCGACAACGACGCGACGCTGGAGCGGTACGGCTCCATCGCGGTGGCCCAGGCGGCGGCGGGTGTGCACGCGGTGGCGCCGAGCGGGATGATGGACGGCCAGGTGGGCGCCATCAGGGAGGCGCTCGACACGGCCGGCTACGGCGAGGTCGCGATCTGCGCCTACTCCGCCAAGTACGCATCGGCGTTCTACGGGCCGTTCCGCGATGCCGCCGAGTGCGCGCCGCAGTTCGGCGACCGGGCCTCGTACCAGCAGGATCCCGCTGGCGGTGACGAGGCACTGCGCGAAGTACAGCTCGACGTCGACGAGGGCGCCGACATCGTGATGGTAAAGCCGGCCCTCGCGTACCTGGACGTGATCAGCCAGGTGGCCCGGGCCGTGCACGTGCCGGTCGCCGCCTATCAGGTCAGCGGCGAGTACGCGATGGTCGAGGCGGCGGCCGCGAACGGCTGGCTGGACCGCGACCGGGTCATCATGGAGACGCTCACCGCGATCCGCAGGGCGGGCGCCAGCATCATCCTGACCTACTGGGCCGCCGAGGCCGCCCGCCGCCTCCGCTAGCCAGCCCCGGCCGCCTCGGGCCAAGGCCGGCTCAGCGTCGTCACGACGCGACCGACCCGGCTGCGGTTCACCGTGCATTGGTCACTTTGCAATCTCTGTTACGCAACACCTGTATCTCGTCGCGGGGGCGCCCAGCGAGCCCGGGAATGGTCCAGGCATTATCAGGTGTATACATTGCGCCGGGCCAGGAGTGGAGCCGATGGTGGAGACGGTACTGCGCCGCAGCCGACGCAGGGCCGTCGGGCGCATGTCGGACGCCGCCGCCGAATATGCCGCGATGGGCTGGCCGGTCTGCGTCGGAGCGTTTCCACCCAGCCGTTCTGGCCGCCCGGGCCTTCCGGGCCGAACGGGGCGCCAGCGCCGAACGGACCGGCCGGGCCGCCCCGGCACGACCGGCCGCACGGAGCGCCACGGCGAGGTGCTGCGGGCCTGTTCCTGCGACCGTGTGGGCTGCCCGGCGCCGGGTGCGCATCCGGTATCACCGGCCTGGCAGGGCCAGGCGACAGCGGATCCAGCGGTGGTGGGGAACTGGTGGATGGCGCAGCCAGAGGCGAACGTCATCCTCGTCACCGGCCGGGTATTCGATGTCCTTGACGTCCCGGCCAGCGCAGGAGCCGCGGCACTCGCCCAGATGGAGCGGTCAGCGGTCCGGCCCGGCCCCGTCGCGATCAGCGCGGGCAGCCGGGCCTTGTTTTTTGTGGCCACCCGGGGCACGCCGGCAGACGAGGACGAGTGGTGGTCCTGCCACCTCGACTGCGAGCCGGAAATGAACCCTGAGGTGGCCGGGCTACGCTGGCACTGCCGCAACAGCTACGTGCTCGCGCCCCCGTCCCAGGACGGGAACCTGGTCCAGGTGCACTGGCTGCGGCCGCCGGACGGCGGGCCGCTGCCGGACGGGCTCAGGCTGCTGGGCTTCCTGGCCGACGCCTGTGAGGGAAACGCTTGATGTCTCGAGACCGGTCCGGCGAACTGTTCGCCCGGGCGCGCATCGTCACGCCCGGCGGGGTGAACTCGCCGGTGCGCGCCTTCGGCTCGGTGGGCGGCGTGCCCGTGTTCATGGAGTCGGGGAGCGGCGCCTACCTCACCGACGTCGACGGACGCGACTACGTCGATCTGGTCGGCTCCTGGGGGCCGATGATCCTCGGCCACGCGCATCCCGACGTCATCGAGGCCGTTGGCGGGGCGCTGGCCAAGGGAACCTCGTTCGGGACCGTCACGCCCGGCGAGGTGGAGCTGGCCGAGGAACTAGTGGCGCGTGCTCCGGTGGAGCAGGTCCGCCTGGTCAGCTCCGGCACCGAGGCGACCATGACCGCGCTGCGGCTCGCCAGGGGGTTCACCGGGCGCCGGATCGTGGTGAAGTTCGCCGGCTGCTACCACGGCCACGTGGACGCGCTGCTCGCCGCCGCCGGTTCCGGCGTCGCGACGTTCGGCCTGCCGGACTCGCCCGGGGTGACCGGAGCGGCCGCGGCGGACACGATCGTGCTGCCGTACAACGACCCCGAGGCGGTGCGCCAGGTGTTCGCCACCCGGCCCGACGACATCGCCTGCGTGATCACCGAGGCGTGCCCGGCCAACATGGGCGTGGTGCCGCCGGCCGCAGGCTTCAACGAGCTGCTCGCCGGGCTCTGCCGCGAGCACGGCGCGCTGCTCATCATGGACGAGGTGCTGACCGGGTTCCGCGTCACGAGTTCCGGCTGGTACGGCCGCGAGGGCGTGGCCGGTGACCTGACGACGTTCGGCAAGGTCATGGGCGGCGGCCTGCCCGCCGCGGCGTTCGGCGGCCGCGCCGAGATCATGGACAGGCTGGCGCCGGCCGGCCCGGTCTACCAGGCGGGCACGCTGTCCGGAAACCCCCTGGCCACCGCTGCGGGCCTGGCCACCCTCCGGGCTTGCACCCCGGACGCCTACGCCCGGGTGGACAAGGCGGCGGCGACGGTCGCTGCGCTCGCCGCCGACGCGCTGCAGGCCGAGGACGTCCCGTTCCGGCTGCAGGAGGCGGGCAGCCTGTTCTCGGTGTTCCTCGGCCTCGACGGCCCGGTCCGCGACTTCGCCGGGGCCAAGGGGCAGTCGGCAGCGGCGTATGCGGCGTTCTTCCACGCGATGCTCGACCGCGGCGTGTACCTGCCGCCGTCCGGGTACGAGGCCTGGTTCCTGTCGGCGGCGCACGATGACGCGGCCATCGACAGGATCGCCAGCGCGCTGCCCGCCGCCGCCCGCGCGGCCGCCGAAGCCCTGGCCTGAACCGCCTGCACCCTCGCCGCGACGGCGCCACGAGTCGGCCGCACTGCCCGTTGTGTCAAATGCTGCCAGCGGCCGTGCGCGGGCTGCGCCTGACCGCATGCGGATAGGCTGGGCGCGCGATGAGCGAGAACACGACGGTCGTGCACCTGGTGCGCCACGGCGAGGTGGAGAACCCACACGGCGTGCTGTACGGCACGATCCCCGGGTTCCACCTGTCGGCCGACGGCCGGGTGATGGCCAAGGCGGCCGCCGACTTCCTGGCCGGCCGGGACGTGATCCTGCTGCGGTCCTCGCCGCTGGAGCGGGCGGTCGAGACCGCGGAGCCGATCGCCGCTCAGTTTGGCCTCGACGTGGTGGTGGATGACCGGCTGATCGAGCCGTGGAACCACTTCGAGGGCATGACGTTCGGCGTGGGGGACGGGGCGTTGCGGCGCCCCACACACTGGCGGCACATGTGGAATCCGCTCCGCCCGTCCTGGGGCGAGCCCTACCGCGAGATCGCCGCGCGGATGCGGGCCGCCATGTCGGACGCGGCTGCGGCCGCGCACGGGCACGAGGCGGTGCTCGTCAGTCACCAGCTGCCGATTTGGGTAGCCCGCCGCGACGTCGAAGGCCGCAGGCTCTGGCATGACCCGCGAAAGCGCGAGTGCGCCCTGGCGAGCGTGACCAGCTTCACCTACCGCGGCGAGCGGCTGGCCGGGGTGAGCTACGCCGATCCCGCTGGCGCCGGCCGCCGCGGGGTCGGCGGCGCCTGACCGTTACCCGCATGGCCCGTCACCGCATGGCCCGTCACCTTGGCCCGTCACCCCTGGCCGAGAACCCCGCACCCGATGCTCCCCGCCGCCGATACGCTCGAATTCGCACCCGCTGCTCGCCCGGACGGAGCGGTCCGGCACAATGGGCGGCGGTACTACTGTCTGTAGGAGATCATCCAGTGCTCCGGCTGCCGCATTTTCCTGGCCGCGTGGTCGGCGCTGCGGTGCCGCTGCCGAGCCGCGCCGCCGTCGGCGCGCTGGTTGCGGCTGCCGTGGTGCTCGGCGCCGCGGCCTGCGGTGCCGGTGCCACCGCGCAGGACACCGCAGTCGGTAATGGCAGCAGCTTCGTGACCGGCAGCTACGGCACGACCGTGTTCCAGCCGGGGGCTCGTCCCAAGGCACCTGCCGTCGCGGGCACGACGCTGACCGGGAGCAAGTTCAAGCTCTCGTCCTACCGCGGCTCCGTGGTCGTGATGAACTTCTGGGGATCGTGGTGCACGCCGTGCCGCGAGGAGGCGCCAGCGCTCGGCTCCCTCGCGCGGTACTTCGCCGGGACTGACGTCCGGTTCATCGGCGTCGACATCAGGGACGACCCGCCGAGCGCGGAGGCCTTCATGCGCACGTTCCGGATCGGCTACCCGAGCCTGAACGATCCGAACGACCTGATTGCGCTCGACTTCAACGGGACCGTGCCGCCCGCGGGCATCCCCACCACGCTGGTCATCGACCGCAGCGGCCGGATCGCGGCCCGCATCGTCGGCCAGGCGTCGTACTCCGGGCTCGAGGCGCTGATCAAGCGGGTGAAGGCGGAGCGCGGATGACCTGGCTGCGGACACCGCCAGAAGCCAAGCCCGACGCTCACGCCGCCGAGGCCGCTGATCAGGACGCCGCCGCCCGCGACGGCCTCGGTGCGACCCCAGAGGGCCACCGCGACGCCGCCCCGGCCCCCACCCCCGGGCCCGCGGGCCTCTCGCTGGGCGTCGTCGGCTGGCTGCGCTGGTTCTGGCGCCAGCTGACCTCGATGCGGACCGCGCTGATCCTGCTGTTCCTGCTCGCGGCCGGCAGCATCCCCGGCTCGCTGCTGCCGCAGGTGGGGACCAACCCCGTCTCGGTCTCGCAGTACTACTCCTCGCACCCCGTGCTTGCCCGCATCCTCGGCGGCCTTGGCCTGTTCAACGTGTTCGGCGCCCCGTGGTTCGCCGCGATCTACATCCTGCTGTTCACGTCGCTGGTGGGCTGCGTGCTGCCCAGGACGCTGCGCCTGGTCGGCTCCGCGCGGCAGCCGCCGCCGCGAGCGCCGGGCAACCTGTCCAGGCTGCCGTTCGCTGTCAGCTACGCCACGCCGCTCGCCCCGGACGCAGCACTGGAATCGGCGGCGAAGGCGCTGTCGGCGAAGCGGTTCCGGATGCGCACCGGGCCGGGCTGGGTCGCCGCCGAAAAGGGCTACCTGCGCGAGGCAGGCAACCTGCTCTTCCACATCGCGCTGCTCGGCCTGCTGGTCTCGATCGGCCTGGGCGGCCTGTTCGGCTACAAGGCCGACCGGCTGCTGGTCAACGGGACATCGTTCGCCAACACGGTGACTGCGCTGGACGAGTTCCATCCCGGCCGTCTGGTCGGCCCGGACAACCTGCAGCCGTTCACGGTGACCCTGGACCACTTCAGCGCGTCGTACGTGACCTCGGGGACGCTGCTCGGCCAGCCCGCCGCGTTCAGCGCGCAGATCCGCTACTCGGCCTCGCCCGCCGGCCGCGTGCACAGCTACGACCTGACGGTGAACCACCCGCTGATCGTGGACGGCGCCAGGGTCTTCCTCATCGGCCACGGCTACGCTCCGGAGTTCCGGATCACCGACGGCACCGGGCGCGTGGTCTTCGCCGGGGCCGTGCCGTTCATCCCGGTCGAGACCTCGGGACTGGTTTCCGAGGGCGCGATCAAGGTTCCTGACGCCAACCCCCAGGGCCTCGGCTTCGTCGGCGTGTTCCTGCCGAGCGCCATCGACGTGGGTGGCCGGCTGGAGTCCTACTTCCCGGCGCCGGATAACCCGATGGTGAGCCTGGTGTCGTACGCGGGCAACCTTGGCATGAACTCGGGGCCGTCGCAGTCGGTGTACTCGCTGGACACCGCCGGGCTGCACAAGCTGGCGGTCTCCCCGAGGCCGCTGGCGATCGGTCAGTCGATCAAGCTCCCCAACGGCCTGGGCACGCTCACGTACACCGGGTACCAGCAGTGGGTCAGCCTCCAGATCACCGATGACCCCGGCCAGACACCGGCTCTGTGGTCGGGCATCGCGGTCCTCGCCGGGCTGCTGCTGTCGTTCATGGTGCGGCGGCGCAGGGTCTTCGTGCGCGCGAGGACCGACGATGCCGGCAGCACCATCGTCGATCTCGGCGGGCTGACCCGGTCCGACGCGGCGGGCGGGTTCGAGGAAGAGTTCGCCGGCCTGGCAGCCGAGATCAGCGGCCTGCATGGGGCCCACGTCGACGCCAGCCCGCCGGCCGGTACCGCCACGGAAGAACCGGCCGGTACCGCCACGGAAGAAACCGTTCCGCCCGATCCCGAACGATCCGTACCGCCCGACCCCGGGCAATCCGTTCCATCCGACCCCGAACTATCCGCCGGGGAGTGAGGCCCACATGCCCGTCAACACCGGACTCGCCGACATCAGCAACGATTTCCTGCTGACCGCGGTCGTCATCTACGCCCTCGCGATGCTCGCGTACGCCTGCGACTTCGCGTACGGGAAGAAGAAGCTCCCGGCCCTGCGCGCCGCCAAGGCGCCAGCGGTGGCCGCCGCGGAGCCGGCGCACGACGAGGCGGCGCTGGTGGGTGCCAAGCCCGCGGCCGCCGCCGGCG
>JASHQP010000598.1 GCA_030039095.1 Streptosporangiaceae bacterium | reverse complement strand
CGGCCTCGTCCAGCGTCCTGCTCTGATCGTTCCACGGCACCAGGTGGGTAAGCACCAGCTGGCCCACCCCGGCCCGCTCGGCATACTCGGCCGCCTGCCGGGCGGTGAGGTGCAGGTTCTCGGGCAGGGGCGGCGCGCCATCGCCCGGCTCGAGGAACGACGCCTCGCAGAGCAGCACGTCCACGCCCGCGGCCAGTTCCGGGAGCACGTCACACGGGCCGGTGTCGGCCGAGTAGGCCAGCGACCTGTCCCGGTGCTCGATCCGGAATCCGAACGTCTGCACCGGGTGGTTCATGCGCGCGGCGGTGACCCGGAGCGGGCCGATCTCCATCACCCCTGGGGTCATCGTCGTGAAGCTGAAGATTTCGGTGATCCCGTGGTAGGGATCGGCGTCCGGCCCGGCGTCGGCCGCTGGGTCGGATCCCAGCGCCCGGCCGAGCCGCAGCGCCGCCTCCGCCGGCGCGTACACCGGCACCGGCGGCCTCGGCCCCTCGGGATGGAACCGGCGCGCGACCGCGTAGTCGCACAGGTCCAGGCAGTGGTCGGCGTGCAGGTGACTGACGCACACCGCATCAATGTCGTAAAGGCTGGCATAACGCTGGAGCGCGCCGAGGGCGCCGCTGCCAAGATCAATCAGCAGCCGGAAGCCCTCGGCCTCGACCAGGTAGCAGGAAGCCGGGCCGTCCGGACCGGGGAAGCTGCCCGAGCAGCCGACTATCGTCAATCGCACAGGTTGAGCATCTACCAATATGGCGGTGAACGGGGCATGATCCCTGCAGGGTGCCCCACCAGGAGGGTTTGATGGCCGACCAGACCACCGATCAGCCTCAGGCGGTGTCGCAGGCGCTGGCCGAGCCGACCATCCACGTGCGCAACGGCTGGATCACCGGCCTGACGCTGGCCAGCCTGGGCATGTGGATGGCCTCCTACACACCGCTGCAGGTCCTGCTGCCGATCCAGCTTCAGGACATCACGCCGAGCGGCAAGATCGTCGCCCTGGCCGTGGTGACCGGGTTCGGCGCCATCGCGTCCGGCATCGCGACGCCGATCGCCGGGGCGCTGTCCGACAACACCACGAGCCGGTACGCGTTCGGCCGGATGGCGGGCCGGCGGCACCGCTGGACGCTCGGCATGGCGACGGCGTCCGCCGTCTGCCTGATCGCCCTTTCACAGATGCGGACCGTCCTGGGAGTGACCGTCCTCTGGGTGCTGTTCAGCGCCTTCCAGAACGGCGAGTTCGCGAGCCTGAGCGCCGCGATCCCCGATCACGTCCCGGTGCGGCAGCGGGCCACGGTGGCGGGCTGGGTCGGGATGCCGCAGGCCCTCGGCCTGGTGGTCGGCACGATCCTGGTGGTCGCCGTGTTCACGGGGCTGACCAGCGGCTACGTGGTGCTCGCCGTGCTGATGGCCGTGCTGGTGCTGCCGTTCGTGCTGCTCACTCCCGACCACCCGCTGGCGAAGGAGCACAGCAGGCCGTTCTCCTGGCGGGAGCTGGGGCGCTCGTACTGGATCAGCCCCCGCCAGTACCCGGACTTCGCCTGGGCCTGGTTCACCAGGTTCCTGATGTCGCTCGCGATCGCGATGGGAACCCTGTACCTGCTGTACTTCCTTCGCGACAAGATCCACTACGCCAAGCTCTTCCCCGGCCAGGACGCCGCCGACGGGCTGCTGATCCTCATCGTGATCTACACGGCCGGCGTGGTGCTCACGGCGATCGTCGGCGGGATCATCTCGGACCGGCTAGGCCGCAGGAAGACGATGGTGCTGATCTCCGGGATCGTGATCGCCGCGGCCGCGCTGCTGCTCACGTTCGTGGAGACGTGGACCGCGTCGATCTGCGCCGCCGCGGTGTTCGGCATCGGCTTCGGCTGCTACCTGGCCGTGGACCAGGCGCTGATCACCCAGGTGCTGCCCGCGGCCAGCGACCGCGCCAAGGACCTCGGGATCATCAACATCGCCCTGGTCTGCCCGTCGGCCATCGGGGCGCTGCTCGCGGCGCCGCTGGTCTCGCTGGGCGGCTACCCGACGCTGTTCGCTGGCACCGCGATCGTGGCGTTGATCGGCTCGGTGCTGGTCTGGAAGATCAAGAGCGTCCCCTAGCCCTCCCGCTCCCCGCTCCCCCGCCCGCCGCCCTCCCGGCGATCTTGGTCAAAACACGTTGTTATTGCAGCTCTTTCTGACCAAGATCGGCTGGGTTAGCGGCGCGAACTGCGGCCGACCCTGGCGAGCTGGCGGCCCTGCGCCACCAGTCGGCCCGCGGCGTCCCACACCTCGGCCTCACCGTCGAACCAGCCGCCGCTGACATGCCGGCACCACGCCACCACCTGCAGCGGACCGGGCGCTGGCACCGCCCGCATGTGCCAGGTGAGCTCGACGGTCGGGGCCCAGCCGAGCGCTCCGAGGCCGAACACCACGGGCGGCAGCGCGTCAACCGCGACGGCGAGCAGGTAAGCGTCCGGGTCCCGCTGCTCGCGAAGGCCAAAGTAGCCCCGCATCTCCGGGATGCCCGACGGCTCGCCGCGCCGCCAGCCGGTCGTCGCCGGGTCCATGCGCAGGTCCACCTGGGCCGCGTAGCCCGCGACCCCGTCGGTGCCGACCGTGCCCCGCCACGGGCCGAGGTTGACGCAGTCCTCGATCGGCGGCAGTTTCGGCGGCTCGCCGGTCCAGGTCAGCCCGCCGGCCGCCCGGACATCCGTGAGCTGGGACCCGGCAGGCGGAAGCTCAGCACGCGGGAACTCGGCAGGCGGATGCTCGGCGGGCAGGCTCCCGGTGGTCACGGTCACGTCGAGGACGATCTGCGAGTCCTGGACGAGCCCGGCGTGCGCCGTGGCGGCCGTCTTGCCCTGCTTGAGCCAGGTCACCTCGACCTCGCCGGGCTCCAGCAGCGGAACCCGCAGGAAGTGCGCGCTGGTCGCCACCGGATATGGCAGCGGCGAGGTGTCGAGCACGGCGCGCAGCATCGTCGCCACCATCACCCCGCCGTTCACGGCTGACGGCGTGGCGTTACCCGGCGCGACGATCGCGAACCTCTCGTCGGGCCTCACTTCGTAGCGTCCCGGGCCGGTCGCGCGGACGGCCGTGGCCTCGTCGAAAACGCTCATCCGTGGGATCCTCGGGACGCTCGGGCACCCACGGCTCCGGCCAGCAAGGCCCCAGCCGGCACGGCCACCGGCGTCACGCCCACAACTGGCCCTCCAGCCTCGCCTCTGCCTCTTCCAGCGTTCCGCTGTAGGCGCCCGTGGACAGGTACCGCCAGCCCCCATCGGCGATCATGACGGCCACGTCGGCGTCCTGGCCGGCCGCGGCGGCCTTCTGGGCCATCGCCAGGCCGGCGTGCAGCGCGGCTCCGGAGGAGATCCCGGCGAACACCCCCTCGAGGTCCAGCAGCTCCCTGGTCCGGCGCAGCGCATCAGCCGAGGTCACCGAGAACCGCGAGGTGAGCACCGACTCGTCGTACAGCTCGGGCACGAACCCCTCGTCGATGTTGCGCAGGCCGTAGACCAGCTCGCCGTAACGGGGCTCGGCGGCGACGATCTGCACCCCCGGCACGTGCTCACGCAGGTAGCGGCCGGTCCCCATCAGGGTTCCGGTGGTGCCGAGCCCGGCGACGAAGTGAGTGATCGACGGCAGGTCCTCCAGGATCTCCGGGCCGGTGGTCTCGTAGTGCGCCAGCGCATTGGCCTCGTTGCCGTACTGGTAGAGCATCACCCAGTCGGGATTGTCCGCGGCGAGCTGTTTCGCCACCCGGACCGCCTCGTTGGACCCGCCCGCCGCGGGCGAGGAAATGATCTCGGCGCCGTACATCTCGAGCAGCTGCCTGCGCTCGGCCGACGTGTTCTCCGGCATCACGCAGATCAGCCGGTAGCCGCGCAGCTTCGCCACCATCGCCAGCGAGATCCCGGTGTTCCCCGAGGTCGGCTCCAGCAGCGTGAAGCCCGGCTTCAGCAGCCCGTCCTTTTCCGCCTGAGCGACCATGTAGAACGCAGCCCGGTCTTTCACCGAGCCGGTGGGGTTGCGGTCCTCGAGCTTGGCCCACAGCCGCGTCGACGGCCCCGGCGACAGCCGCGGCAGCCCGACCAGCGGGGTCCTGCCGAGCGAGTCGAGCAGCGAGTCGTAGCGCATGGGTCTGTGCGTCAGCCTTGGCGGCGACCGCTCAGCGCGCGCCGCCGGCCACGGCGGGGAGCACGGTCACCGTGTCGCCGTCCTTGACCGGGGCCCCGAGCCCGCCGAGAAAGCGCACGTCCTCGTCGTTGAGGTAGACGTTGACGAACCGGCGCAGGCCGGAGTCGTCGACGAGCCGCTCTCGCAACCCGCCGTAACGCTCGTCGAGGTCGGCGATCAGGACGCCCAGCGTGTCGCCTGAGCCCTCGACCGACTTTGCCCCGCCGGTGTAAGTGCGCAGGATGGTCGGGATCCGTACCTCGATGGCCATGGACGCAGCTCCAGATCGTGCGGATGGGCGGACGGGATTCGTGCGGTGCAACCGGCAGCCGGCCCGGATCATTCCGGCGCCGCGTCTACCGGGTCGCGCACCTCCTCCTCGGCGACGACCCCATCGACGATGCGGAACGAGCGGAACTCGACCTCGTCGGGATCGCGCGTGGACACCAGCACATAGTGTGCCTCGGGCTCGCTGGCGTAGGAGATGTCGGTTCGCGACGGGTAGGCCTCGGTCGCTGTGTGGGAGTGGTAGATGACCACGGGCTCCTCGCCGGCGTCGTCCATCTCGCGCCACACCCTCAGCTGCTCCATCGAGTCGAACCGGTAGAACGTCGGCGAGCGCTCGGCGTTGGTCATCGGGATGAACCGCTGCGGGCGGCCGCTGCCCGCGGGCCCGGCGATGACCCCGCAGGCCTCGTCCGGGTGGTCGGCCCTCGCGTGCGCGATGATGGCGGCGCGCAGCTCGCCTGGCAACGTCAGCATGAACGTGAGGGTAGCCCGCCGCTACCGGGAAAGCGCCTGCACGAGGGTCTCCTGCAGGTACGCCAGCCACTGGTACACCCCGACATACGCGGCCCGGGGATCCTCGGGCCCCATCTCAGCCACCTGATCGTCGAAGTCGTCGGTGACGCCCAGGGTGGTGCCGAGAGCCAGGCGCACGTCGTTGAGGGCCCGCAGCCAGGCCTGCGCCTCGGGCTCCGACAGCCGGATCCTGCCCCCGCCAGGCGGCAGCGTCGCCAGGACCGTTCGCGCGGCGGCGGCCTTGCCCGAACGCAGCCCCTGCTCGGTGTACCTGCGGAATTCCCCGGAGGCCTCGGGATCGTCACGGTAGGCATCGGGCAGCAGCCGGGCCAGAACGGGATCCTCCGGCAACTCGGTGTTCTCCGCGAACCCGACCATCGCCGCGAGATCGTCGGCGTCCACCGTCCCATCGGTCGGCAGGCCGCCGGGGCGCGGGCCGGTCTCGCGTAGTCCGCTGTCGCCGGGCCCGGCGGCGTGGTCGCCCTCGGCGTCGGCCCCGATGAGCTCGATCACCTGGCCGACGAGATCCCGGATGATGGCAGCCTGGGCTGCGGCGAACCGCGCCGTGGCACCGCCCGATGCCCCGCGGAACCCTGCCATCACATCCTCCAGGCTCACAGCCTCGTCTGGCTCCCGCTCGCCGTCCTGCTCCTGCTCCCGCCCGCCCGCCGCGTCCTGTCCACCGCGCGGCGTCGGTCCCGGCCTCTCCCCGCCGGTTGCTCCCTGCCCGCTGCCGGTCACGAGTCGTGGCTGATGGTGGCCCAGAGGCCGTAGCCATGCAGCGTCTCGGCGTCTCGCTCCATTGCCTCGCGGGCACCGGAGGAGACCACGGCCCTGCCCTTGTGGTGCACGTCCAGCATGAGCTTCTCGGCCTTTGGCTTCGCGTAACCGAACACCGTCTGAAACACGTACGTCACGTACGACATGAGGTTGATCGGGTCGTTCCACACGATCGTGACCCATGGCAGATCGGGAGCGGTCCGCTCCTCGGTTTCCGACCGCTCAACCTCCGTAGGCGCGACGCTCACGGTCGTCACCTCCCTGTGCGTTGGTCACCAGTCTGCCAAAGCACTAAGGCACAAGTGACATCGGCAGGGACACGCATCCTCCGGAACCCACTGCCCGACCCGCCGCAAACCATGCTCGGCCAGCTGCCTCCGGACACCGACGCCCGGGACGGCCAGCTGCCTCCCGACACCGACGTGGGGCCAGCGAATGAGTGGCTGGCGCTGCCCGATGACGACCTTTCCGCCTTGCTGGACGGTGAGCCTGCCCCGATCGAAGCGCCCGAGCACTGGAGGCCGGGTTCACTCACCACCTCCCCACCCCGGGTGCGGCCGGCTTCGCAGCCGACGGCCTGCTCGATGCCATGCTGCCCGGACCGCCGGCAAGCCCACCGGCCCCGGC
>JASHQP010000597.1 GCA_030039095.1 Streptosporangiaceae bacterium | reverse complement strand
CGGGGCCGAGCGCCTGTTCCCGGCCGGCCAGGGCGCGCCGGTACAGCGGGACGGCGTCGGCCGCACGGCCGGCGGCCAGGCAGGCGCGGGCGAAGTTGCCGCACGAGGTGAGTGTGTCCGGATGATCGGCCCCGAGCACCCGCTCCCGGTCGGCGAGGCTCTGCTCGTTGGCGACGGCGGCCTCGGCGGCCCGCCCCGCGCTCAGGTAGGCCGCGGCCAGGCCATCCCGGGCGCGCACGGTGCTCAGGTGATCGTCGCCCAGGATCCGGCGGCCGGTCTCGAACAGGCGCTGCCAGTAGGAGACGGCGACATCGTGCAGGCCGGCACGGTCCAGGCTCTGCCCCGCCCGCAGCAGCACCGGGTGAACGTCCGGGGACCAGAGCGGCCCGGCCGCCGACCGGTGCAGGGCGGCCGTGCAGTCTCGCAGTGCCTGTGCGAGGACCGGATCGCGGTCGGCCGGCGGCCAGGCCTGGAGCAGGGCGCTGGCCGCGGCGACCGCGGCCTGGCCGAGCCCCTTTTGGGTAATCAGCTGCCGGATCGCCGCCTGGACCCGGCCGTGCACCCGCACCGTGCGGGGCGCGCACTCGGGGTCGATCGTCACCAGCCCGGCCCGGGCCAGGCTGTCGAACACGCTGCGCACCCGGGCCTGGTCAGCGGCCGCAGAAGCGGAAGCAGGGCCGCAGATGTAGTCACACGCGGCACGGCTGGTCAGCACCGCTTCCGGGACGCCGGCGCAGTCGAGCAGCGCCACGATCGCCAGCGCGTAACCCGCCGTTCCCGGGGGAGCTGTCGCGTCCGCCCGGTCCAGGGACAGCGACCAGGTGGCCTCCACGGTGCCGCGGTGATCGCCAGTCCCGGCGCCGGCCACCTGCCGGATTCGCTCCGCCAGCTGCTCGCGGTAGCGGCGGCAGTCCGTGGCGGTGTCGGCAACCACGGCCGACGCCATGGTCAGGCTCAACGGCAGGCAGCCGAGGTCGGAGGCGAGGTCGAGTGCCCCGGCCCGCATGCCGGGCTCGCGCAGGCGTGCGGTCAGGTAGCCCAGGGCCTCGCGCGGGCTGAACGGGCCGATCTCGGCGATCGCCCGGCCGGCTCCGCCCATCACGGCCGCGGGCAGCCGGGTGGTGACCAGGACGAGACCGGCCGGCCCCGACGGCCAGAGCCCCTCGAGGTCCGCTGCGCGGGCGACGTCGTCGAGCACCAGCAGCCACGGCCGGCTGGTCTCGGCCAGCCAGGAAAGGAAGCTCGCCGCGGCGGCGCGCGGGTTGGCCCGTGCGCCGGGGATCTCGGCCGCCGCGAGCGCCTCGGAGAAACCGCTCAGGACCGCGTCTTTGCTCCCCGCCGGCACCCAGGCGAGCAGGTCTATGTCGCCGGCCCGCCACGCCGAGAGCGCGATCGCCGCGGCAAGCTGGGTCTTGCCGGTGCCGCCCAGCGTGGCCTGCGGCCGGCCGCCCGCCCCCTCGGCGGGAACTGCCCCGGTCAGCACCACTGTCCCGCCGGGGCGCAGCGCCCGGACCCCCGACAATCCCGTCTCCGGCCGGGTGCTGAAGCACGCGGCCAGCGGCGGCACCGGTCCCGACCGGACCGGCCAGGGTGCGGGCCGCGGCGGCATGCCGCCGGCGGCCGGGCGGGTCATGATCACGTTCAGGACCTTCCGTAGGCGTCCCGTCGGCGCGGTTGCGACGGACTGCCACAGGATAAGAGATCATTGCCCGCATTCGTAACCGGATGATTACGCAAGTGATATATGTGTCGTTGGCGGGCTAGTGTGCGTTCCTCTCGTGCCGGCGCTCGCCCAGCGTGAGGCTCAGCAGCCAGCTGACGACCCCGACGATGATCGCGCCCCAGAACGCCGGCCAGAAGCCCGTGATGTGGAACGGCTCGTGCAGCTTGCCCGCCACCCAGCTGGTGAGCAGGAACAGCAGCGCGTTCACCACCAGGCCGATCAGCCCGAGCGTCAGGACGTAGAACACGCAGCCAACCGTCTTGACGATCGGCTTCAGCACGGCGTTCACCACTCCGAAGATCAGCGCCACCACGACCAGCGTGGTCACCTTGGCCAGCGTGGTGCCGGCCAGCAGATGGATGCCGGGAACCACCGCGGTCGCCACGAACAGCGCCGCCGCGGTGATCAGCAGCCGGAGGACGAGCCACATGGCAGCATCCTGCCACGGCACCCGACAGGAGCGACATGCCGGATCTGTCGCGGCGGGCGCGCGGCGGGCGCGCGGCGGCCTGGCGCGTGCGCACGGCGTTCTCCCGGCATGTCGGGAGGGTCGTTCGGAAAAGCGCGTGAAACGATTTACCCCGGGGAACGTAAGTGGCGTGGCCCCCCGGGGGAATCACCGGGGCGTCGGCGGGGAGTCACGGATGCGGGGGAGCCGTAATGGGATTTGCCTTGGAGCTTGCCAACGCGGGGAATTCTGGCATGCCGGACGACTGGGAGGCTGCGCCGCCCACTGCGCGGCACCGGAAACTGCCGCGCCGGCGCCGGTTCGGGCTCGCCGGCGTGCCCCAGGTCACGGCGGCGGCCGCCACGGCGGCACGCCGGGCCGTATCCGCTGTCACCACGCGGCCCGCCCTCGCCGATCACCGCAGGGCGTTCTGAACCGCACTCTCGAGCTGGCGACCAGCGGGCTGGCTACCAGCGGAAGTGGACGAACACCCGGCCGAAGTTCTTGGAATCCTTCTCCACCCGGTGATAGAGCGCCTTGACCTCCTTCTGCTGGAGGAACCGGAGCACGTGCTTCTTGAGCTGGCCCGAGCCCTTCCCGGGAATGATCTCGACGAGCGGCGCCTTCTTCCTGACCGCCTCGTCCATGATGTCGCGCAGCGCCCGGTCGATATCCCGGCCGCGGTTGTAGATGTCGTGCAGGTCGAGTGTGAGCTTCACCAGGCTGTCTCCGCTCCGACGATGCTTCCACGGTACGCCGGCGGGACGTGGTGACAGGACGCTTTGACGCCGGCCATGGGCGCGATAGGGTGCGCGGTACCTGCGGCAACGGCAGCCCCCGCCCTTCGGCCCCCAGGAGTGACCACATGCGCCTCGCCCGGCCTGCGGCGGTGACGGCTGGAGCCGTCCTGATCGCCGCCGCCGTCACCGGGGGCAGCGCGGCCGCGGGC
>JASHQP010000596.1 GCA_030039095.1 Streptosporangiaceae bacterium | reverse complement strand
GCCTCCGCCCAGCGGGTCAGCCGCTGCTGCGCGGCGAACAGCCGCAGGGTGGCGCTGACCGGCCCGAGCTCCTTTGCCGAGTCGGAATAGCCGAGCATGACCTCGAGCTGCCGCCCGGTGGCCGCGAGCCTCGCCGCGACCGGTTCCAGCACCAGCATGCCGTCGAGCACCCCGGTCGAGTTCTCCAGGTCGGCCCCGCTCTCGAACAGCGGGACGACGTCGAGCACGGGCGGGCTGCCGCCGGGGACCGCGGCGACGCTGGCCAGCTCGTAGACGGCCGCGATGTCCGCCGCGGACCGGGTGAAGCTGACCACATACCGCCGGCACACGTCGATGCCGAACCGGTCCTGGAGCCACGCGATCGCCTGGAACGTCGCGAGGACCTCCCGGGTCCGCTCGGACACCGGGCCGCCGTCCGCGAGCTCGCCGAGCGCCTGGGCGTGCACGGCGCTGTGCTGGCGGACCTCCAGCCCGGCGAGATGGAACCCGAACGTCTCCGCCTGCCAGATCACGTGCTGCAGCTCGCCGTGGGCCTGCCGGACGGCGCCCGCGCTGGCCAGCTCCCGCTGCACCAGCCGCAGGTCCGCGATGAACCCGGCCGGGCCGCGGTAGGCGAGGCCGGAAGCACCCGCCCCGTCCACCCCGTCCTCCACCTTCCTCTCACCCGTCACGACGGCCCGGGTGGCGCGCAGCCGGCGCGCCGCGTACAGCAGATACGCGCGGAACGGCTCCTCGGGCGAGCGGCCCGAGATCTCGGCGATCAGGCCCGGGTGACGGGCCCGCGCGGCCTCGGTCGCGTCCGCCAGTTCCCCCTCCGCCGGCGCCGCCGCCGTGGCGTGCACGGTGAGCGCCCGGCCGATCCGCTCGGTCGCGTTCTCCAGCGCGCGCAGCACGTGCTCGGCCTGGATCGCCGCCGCCTGCTTGGTTGTTTCCGCGGTCACGAACGGGTTGCCGTCCCGGTCCGCGCCGATCCAGCTGCCGTACCGGATGAACGGCGGTGCCGCCGAGGCCACGCGGCCGGACGCGGGCCCGCTGAGCGCGCGGTCCAGCGACCGGTACAGCGCCGGGACCACGCGGAACAGCGTCTCGTCGAACGCGGTCATGGCGGCCCGCACCTCGTCGAGCGGCTGCATGGCCACGGCACGCAGCGCCGACGTCCGCCACAGCAGGTCGATCTCCTCCCGGAGCCTGCGCCGGATCTCGGCGCGGTCGCTGGCGCCGAGCCGCGCGTCGTCCAGGCTGGTCAGCAGCGCGCCGATGCGCCGCAGCGCCTCGGTGACCGCGCGGCGCCTGGCCTCGGTCGGGTGCGCGGTCAGCACCGGGTGCACCCGTAGTTCCGCGAGCAGGCTGGCGACGCGCGGGGCCCCGTACCGGGCCCGTATGGTCGCCACGGCTTCGGCGAGCGATTCACGGACCGGCCGCTCCCCGGTGTCCCGCTCGCGCAGCGTGCGAACCCGCTGATGCTCTTCGGCCAGGTTGGCGAGGTGGAAGTAGACGGTGAACGCGTGCGCGACGGCCTCGGCGCGCTCCAGCGGCCAGGCGGCGATCATGTCGCTGATCTGCTGCAGCGCGTCATCGGCCGACCGGCGCGCGGCGATGACGGCATGCCGCAGGCGCTCTACGTCATCGAGCAGCTCCTGGCCCCCGGATTCCCGGAGCACCTCGCCGAGCAGGTCGCCGAGCAGGCGGACATCCCGGCGCATCGGCGCCGGCACGTTCTGGCGGTCGGCGTCCCTGCCCACGAGGCAAGCCTAACGAGGGCCCGTTGTCGCCCGTTCAGCGTGTCGACGTCAGGCGGCGCTGCCGGCTCACGATCGGCTGGTGCCCTCGCGCTCACAGCTGGGACTCTAGCCGCCGCCGTCTGCCCTCATCGCCGCCGTGGCCCTGTAGGTTCTCGGCAGGAGGCGGGGCACCGGCATGCCGACGAGGAGGATCAGTGCGCTTCGCAATCAAGACCAGGCCCGAGCACACGACGTGGGCGCAGATGCGCGATGTGTGGGTGGCGGCCGACGAGATCGACCTGTTCGAGTCGGCGTGGAACTGGGACCACTTCTACCCGCTGACCGGCGACCTGACCGGGCCCAACCTCGAGGGCTGGACGATGCTGGCCGCGATGGGCCAGGCCACCCGCAGGATCCGGCTCGGCTGCCAGGTCACCGGCATGGTCTACCGCCATCCCGCGGTGCTGGCCAACATGGCCGCGACCGTGGACATCATCTCCGAGGGACGGCTGGAGATCGGCCTGGGCGCGGGCTGGAACCAGATGGAGTGCGATGCCTACGGCATCGACCTGCCGCCGCTGCGCGAGCGCTTCGACCGGTTCGACGAGGGCATCGAGGTGATCGCCCGCCTGCTCAGCGACACCACGACCACGTTCGAGGGCAGGTACCTGCACCTGACCGAGGCGCGGTGCGAGCCCAAGCCGGTGCAGCGTCCGCACCCGCCGATCACGATCGGCGGCCGGGGCCGGACCAGGACGCTGCGCACCGCCGCCCGCTGGGCCCAGCAGTGGAACGTGCTCGCGCAGGGCACCGACGACTGGCTCAGCCTCAAGGGAACCCTGGTCGAGCACTGCGAGCAGCTCGGCCGCGACCCGGCCGAGATCACGTGCTCGGTCAACGTCCGGCTCGACGACGGCATCGGGCCCGCCGCCGAGCAGGCCGCCGCCTACCGGGACGCCGGGGTCGATCTTGCGATCATGAACCTCCCGCACCGGGCGGAACCGGGCATCCTGGCCCCGCTCGCCGAGGCGCTGAGTGCCCTGGGATGATGCGGGGATGGGATTTGACTTGCCGTCTCTCCTGGCCACCCGGCGCGGGGAGGGTTATGAGCTGCACGCGCGGTACCTGAACCCGCAGCTGCCCCGCATGCTGCACGCCATCGGATTCGACAAGGTGTACGAGCGGGCCGAGGGCGCGTACCTGTGGGACCGCGACGGCAACAAGTACGCCGACTTCCTGGCCGGCTTCGGGGTTTTCGGGGTGGGGCACAACCACCCGGTGGTCCGCAAGGCGCTGCATGACATGCTCGACGCCGAGCTGCCCAGCATGGTCCAGTTCGACTGCGCGCTGCTGCCCGGCCTGCTCGCCGAGCGGCTGCTGGCCCAGGCGCCCGAGTTCGACCGGGTGTACTTCGGCAACAGCGGCACCGAGGCGGTCGAGACCGCGCTGAAGTTCGCCCGGTATGCGACCGGCCGGAAGCGGATCCTGTTCTGCAGCCACGCCTTCCACGGCCTGACCACCGGCTCGCTGTCGGTCAACGGCGCGGCGGAGTTCCGCAAGGGCTTCGACCCGCTGCTGCCGGACGTCGCGATCCCGCTCGGCGACACCGACGCGCTCGAGGCGGAGCTGCGCAAGGGAGACGTCGCGGCGCTCGTCGTGGAGCCGATCCAGGGCAAGGGCGTCTGGATGCCGCCGGATGGCTTCCTGACCGCGGCCGGCAAGCTGCTGCACGACCACGGCGCACTGCTGATCTGTGACGAGGTGCAGACCGGCCTCGGCCGGACCGGGCGCTTCTTCGCCTATCAGTACGAGGATGCCGAGCCGGACATCGTCACCGTGGCGAAGGCGCTGTCCGGTGGTTTCGTCCCGGTCGGCGCGACCCTGGCCAAGGGGTGGATCTTCGACAAGGTCTACTCGTCGATGGACCGGGTGCTGGTGCACGACTCGACCTTCGGCTCGAACGCGGCGGCGATGGCGGCCGGGCTTGCCTCCCTCGCGGTCATGGAGGACGAGCAGCTCGTCAGCAACGCCGAGCGCACCGGTACCGCGCTGCTGACCGCGCTGAACGACATGATCGAGGAGTACGAGCTGCTCGCCGAGGTGCGCGGGCGGGGCCTGATGATCGGTCTCGAGTTCGGCAAGCCACGGTCGCTGAAGCTCAAGCCCGGCTGGAGCATGCTGCAGACCGCGCGGGTCGGCTTGTTCGCCCAGATGGTGGTCGTCGCGCTGTTCCAGCGGCACCGCATCCTCACCCAGGTCTCCGGCGACCACACGGAGGTCATCAAGCTGCTCCCGCCGCTGATGATCGGCGACGAGGAGGTCGCGCTGTTCCGCGAGGCGTTCGACGACGTCATGAAGGACGCGCACAAGGGCAGTGGCCTGATGTGGGACTTCGGGCGCACGCTGGTCAAGCAGGCGGTGAACCGCTGACCCCGGCGCGCGTCAGGCCTCCCGCGGCCGGTACCGCAGGCGCTGCCGCGCGGTCTCGCAGACCCCGGTGCGCTCGTTGTCCGCCGCGACCTGCCGCGCCTGGTCCAGGTCGGCGGGGGTCAGCAGCGCGTTCGACAGCAGGAAGCCGGCGAGGTCGCGCGCGTGGCCCCGCTCCTTCCAGATGAACCCCTGAAGCAGCTTCTTGTAGTCGGACACCGCGCCTTCCCCGGTCAGGTTCAGCGCGATGACCACGTCCATCATCGCGGTCGGATGCGGGGCGGCCCTGCCGAGGATGTACTCCTGGTAGTAGAAGGCCATTGCCAGCCGCGCGGTCGCGTTGCGCTGGAAGTAGGCGCGCACGTGCGCCACCGCGTCGTCCTTGGCCGGGCTGCCCGGGCCACCCTCTCCGGCCGGCGAGTGCTGGGACAGGACCCTGCTGTCCCTGGTCGCTGGCAGCTTGTCGCTGCGCGGGCCCGCCTGATCCGGCTTGCCGTCCTGGCCCGCAGCGCGGTCCGGGGCGTCGAGCCGCAGCGGCAGCACCCAGCTGCCGACGCTGACCAGCCACGAGCCCGGCTCGAGCGTGGCGGGCAGCGCCTCATAGTGAGCCGGGGCGACCGGCAGGACGTGGCGGGCGGCTCGCTGCACGGCCTCGGCGCTCGGCAGCGTCCCGCCGGAGTGCGGGGCCAGGTACACCCGGTAGGTGATATCGCGGCTGAACAGCTCCCACCGGTGGTGCACGTAGCGCAGCCCCGCGCACCGCGGCGCCCGGTGCAGCGTGAGGTCCTCGTTGCCGGACAGCAGGCCCCGGTCGAGCCACGTGATCTCGTCGGGAGGGCACGGTGCCCACTCGTCCCGCAGGAAAGACCAGATGAAGAGCTGGCCTATCGCCACCCGGGCGTCACCCCAAACGACGGTGCCCCCAGCCGCCACTCCGTTTTGCCATGTCTACACGACAATAGCCGCACCCCCGGACCGGCCGGCACGCCGCCGTCGGCGGGCCTCAGTCTTGTGCCGCACCGGTTCCGGCCAGCGCCTGCCAGATGTCTGACGGGCCCGCCTTCTTCGTGATCGCGAGCCCGACCGGGCGGTCGCTGGCCTGCCCGGCGATGACGATCCAGTCGCGCTGAACAAGCCTCGACGGTGCCTGGCTGGACCGGATCGACTCGCGCCCGGTAAACACAAATTCGTGCAGATGGGCCTGGGGCACGGAAATCACTAGGGCTTCCGGACAGGGATCACACTCGGGCCTCCGGCTCAGCGGATCTCGACCCTGGACACCAGCGCGTCCGGGCGCATCCCCCAGCGGACCGAATCGCCGTCGTGCAGCGGCTGCTCGCCGGCCAGCGCCGCGCCGTTCAGGGTGAGGCCGTTCCGGCCCAGGTTGGCGATCCACCACTGGCCGTCGGAGAACGTGAACCTGGCGTGCTCCCGCGACACCGTGGGCTCCGCGGGAAGCTTCAGCTCGACGTGCCCCCGCCCGGCGCGGGCGCCGGATACCCGCGTCTCGGCGACCGCCCCCGCCGTGACCAGCCGCAGCGCCGGGACCGGGTTGCGGGCCAGTTCGATGACGGTCGACATCCCGGTTGCGGTCGCAGTTGCCGGCTCCGGCTGGGAGCGGGTATTTCCGTCGTGGCCGACGAACTCCTCGTGCGGCGACTGCGGGGCGGGGTGCGGGGCGCGAGCGGCCCCGCCGGGCGCGCCCACCCCGGCGCGGGCCGGCGGCGCGTCGGCGTGCGCGAACTGCGGGCCGGGCTGGAAGCCATGCAGGCCCCCGACGTTCACCGGCTGTCCCTGACGCAGCCGGTAGCGCCCGGGCGGCACGTCGTCGTCGGGGATGATGCGCACCTCGGCCGGGCCGGGACCAGCCGGGCGGGCGCCGTGCGCGGTCACCTGGTCCACATACACCTCGGCGGCGCTCTGGGCGGCCAGGCCAATCTCCATGTGCTCACCCAGCGACCTCAGGTCGTGCGGGTTCATCCGCAGCTCGACATGATCCGGCGCGAGCAGCGAGCCGCTGGGCGTGGCCACGAACACCTCGGGCAGATGGCGCAGGGCGACCCGCAGGACGTCCTGCCCGTCACGCCACGGGCGGGCCGCCATCTGCTGGACCCACGGGTGGGTTCTGGTGACGCCGAGCGCCCGCAGGGCGAGCACGGTCACGACCGTGAGCGCCGCGAGGAGCAGCAGCAGCAGCGTGGCCGCGATGATGGAGCCGGTCTTGTCGAGCAGAGCCGCCCAGCACACCGCTATCCCAGCCGCCGCCAGCCACCTTCTGCGGTTTCTCCGCTGCAGGGGCACGCGCGCCGCCCGGCTGCGCTCCATCGGCACCTTCCCTGATCTCCTGGTCGCACGCGCGATCGCCTCACCCGTCACTCGACAATGCCGGCTGGGGCCCACCCGGGTCAACCGAACCGGGCTAACTCCCAGACATCTGGAAGTTGCCACACGGACCTGGTTCGGTCTCGCCGGCCCGCCGCGCGCGCATTGGTGTCGCCGGCCCGTTGCTGCGGCTAGAGCGACAGCGCCGGGCCGGCCACACTACTGACCCGCGCCGAAGGGCTCCCGACTCGTGACTGAAATGTTCTGGTATGCTGCTATTTGCAGATACCCGAGCATCGGGTTTTGGGCGGCTGGCGGGTTTAGGCGCGCAGCGCGTGGCGCTTGGGGACGGCCGAATCCCGACCTCCGGCAAGCCGGAGGTCTAGGTCGGTCCGAGCGCCTGGCTTGGCCGGCCCTTGAGCTCGCCCAGCAGATCCAGGATCTGCTGGCCGTATCTGGCGAGCTTGGCGTCGCCGACCCCGTTCACTGTCGACAGCTCGGTCAGCGTCGACGGCGACCGCGCGGCGATCTGGCGCAGCGTCGCGTCGTGGAAGATCACGTACGCGGGCATGCCCTGTTCCTTGGCGGCCGCGGCACGCCACGCGCGGAGCTGCTCGAACACAGCGGCGTCCGCCGCGGAGAGCTCGGTGGCCGGCGCGGCCGAGGCGGACCCGGTGGCCCCGTTCGTCCGGGCGGTCCTGGCCGGCCGGGAGAGCGGCACCCGGGCCGGGTCTTCCCGCAGCCGGATTTGCCGGCCGCGGTACAGGACCTCGTCGCTGGCCGGGGTGCAGACGAGCGTCCCGTAGTCACCTTCGACGGCCAGAACGCCGAGCGCGAGCAACTGCCTGACCACCGCGCGCCATTGGGTGTCGGTGAGGTCCTTGCCGACGCCGAACACGCTCAGAGAGTCGTGCCGGTGCTGGCTGACCTTGTCCGTCTGCTTGCCGAGCAGAATGTCGATCACCTGGCCGGCGCCGAACTTCTGGCCCCGTTCGCGCCTGAGCCGGACCACCGCCGACAGCAGTTTCTGCGCCGCCAGCGTGCCGTCCCAGGCCTTGGGCGGTGTCAGGCACGTGTCGCAGTTGCCGCACTCGCCGGCCTGCTCGCCAAAGTAGCCGAGCATCTGCGCCCGCCGGCACTCGATCGTCTCGCACAGGGCCAGCATGGCGTTCAGGTGGGACGTGAGGCGGCGCCGGTGCTCGAGGTCGCCGTCGGAGCTGTCGATCAGCTTGCGCAGCAGCACGACGTCCTGCAGGCCGTAGGCCATCCAGGCGGTGGCGGGCAGGCCGTCGCGCCCGGCCCGCCCGGTCTCCTGGTAGTAGCCCTCGACGGACCTGGGCAGGTCGAGGTGGGCGATGAAGCGCACGTCGGGCTTGTCGATGCCCATGCCGAACGCGATCGTGGCGACCATGACCAGGCCGTCCTCGCGCAGGAACCGCGCCTGGCTGGCCTTCCTGGTGGCCGCGTCGAGCCCCGCGTGGTACGGCAGCGCCTTGATCCCGTTGCCGACCAGGAACTCCGCTGTCGCCTCGACCGACGCCCGGGACAGACAGTAAACGATGCCGGCGTCGCCGGGGTGCTCGGTCCGGATCAGCCCGAGGAGCTGCCGCCGTGCCTCGTTCTTCGGCGCGATGCGGTACCGGATGTTGGGCCGGTCGAAGCTCGAGACGAAGTGCCGGGCGCCGGTGAGGTTCAGCCGCTCGGCGATCTCGGTGCGCGTCGCCTGCGTCGCCGTCGCGGTGAGCGCGATGCGGGGCACGGACGGCCACCGCTGGTGCAGCTCGGACAGGGCCAGGTAGTCGGGCCGGAAGTCGTGTCCCCACTGGGCCACGCAGTGGGCCTCGTCGATGGCGAACAGCGAGACCGTGCCCCTGTCCAGCAGCCGCAGCGTCGCCTGGCTGGTCAGCCGCTCTGGCGCCAGGTAGAGCAGGTCGAGTCGCCCGGCGGTGAAATCGGCCTCGACCTGGCGCCGCTCTCCGAGATCCTGCGACGAGTTCAGGAACCCGGCACGGACGCCGAGCGCGCGGAGCGCATCCACCTGGTCCTGCATGAGCGCGATCAGCGGCGAGACCACGATCCCGGTGCCGTCCCGCAGCAGCGCCGGGATCTGGTAGCACAGCGACTTGCCGCCGCCGGTCGGCATCAGCACCAGCGCGTCGCCGCCCGCGGTGACGTGCTCGACGATCTCCTGCTGCCGCCCGCGGAACGAGTCGTAGCCGAACACCCGGCGCAGGACCTCGAGCGCCCCGTTCCTTTCCCCGCTTATGCCGGGTTCTGGTAGCGCCACCCGGTCATCCTACGGACGATGACCGGCAGCGGCCGGGCCAACGCGCAGTCAGAGGAGCCGCCAGCCGGCGAAGCCGCCGCTGGCCGGGTCCTGGTCTGTGTACTGGCGGCCGTTGGTTCCGTTGGCGTACAGCGCCGTCGCGCCGTCGCTGAAGACCACGCAGGCCAGGTCGTTGGCGATGTGGCCACCGAGCGACAGGCTCCGGCTGAACGGCCCGCCCGCGGCGGACTCGGCCTTGCCCCTGACGGAGCCGGCGGTGGTCCGGGCGTAGACCGACACCGTGCCGTTCGCGTTCGGGGCGGCTACCGGGGTCCCCGTCAGGCCGCCATGAGCGGTCAGCTTCGCTGGGCCGGTGAACGGGCTCCCTGGCCTCGACTGCCGGTATCCGTAGAGCTGCTTGTTCGTGCCGACCGCGTACACCGCGATCGTGTCGCGGGCGGTGACGATCGCGGCCGGGCTGCCCGCGATGTGACCGCCGAGGTTGCGGCTCTTGGTGACCGCGCCGCCGGAGGCGTTCTGCCAGAAGGCCTTGACCGCGCCGCCGCTGGTCCTGGCGTAGACCGAGATGATGCCGTTGGCGGCCTGAACCACCGCGGGCGTGCCGGTCAGGTTGCCGGCGGTGGTCAGCCGCTTCGGGCCCTCGAGAGCGCTGCCCGCGCCGGTCTGGTAGTAGGTGTACAGATCCCCGTTGGTGCCGACCCCGTACACGGCGACCGTGCCCCGCTGGGTGGCGATCGCGGCCGGGCTGGCCGAGATGCTGCCGCCGAGGCTGGTGCTGGTGACCGCGCGGCCGGGGGCGGACTCGCGGAAGGCCGTGACCGCGTGCCTGGTGGTCAGGGCGTACACCGAGATGATGCCGTCGGCAGCCTGGACGGCCACCGGGGCGCCGGCCAGGTTGCGGCCGCTGGTCAGCTTCTTCGCGCCGGTGAACCCGCCGCCGGGGCTGGTCTGGTAGTAGGTGTACAGGTTCCCGCTGCGGATCACGAAGTCGGCGGCGGTGCCGCCGCTGGTCGCCAGCGCGGACTGCCCCTGGTTCACCGGGCCGGGCGGGGTGAGGCTGACGTCCAGGTAGTCCTGGTCGACGTCGATGGTGTCGCCGCCGTAGGTTTCGTCGTTCCCGCCGTTGAACTGGTGCGCGCGGTCGCCCGCCGCCCAGTCGGCGGCTGGGATCGCCGGGTCGGTCGTGTTCGCCTCGCCGTTCCACAGCGCGTCCCAGATCACGTCCGGCATGACGTCCTTGGTGAAGTTCGCGACCAGGTCCGTGACGCCGGACGAGGAACTGCTGTAGATGCCGGACTTGTAGCCCTCGGCGTGCAGCTGCGTGGTCCAGGCGGACATGAACGCCAGCGCGCTGGTCTCCTGGGCGGCCGGGTAGGACTCCATGTCGTAGTAGATCGGGGTGCCGGGCCCGAAGCCGAGGGCGGCGGCCTGAGTGACCGCGTCCTCGGCGGCGGCGACCGCCTGGCTGGCGGGAGACGTTATCTGATCGAACTCGGCCTGGGGGCCGACGTAGATGGGCATGAACCGCCATCCGGCCGCGGCCTGCTGCGTCACCCAGGCGGCGGTCAGGTTTGGCTGGGCGCACGCCCGCTCGGACCCGCCGATGTAGATGCCGACCGCGCCGTAGGGTGACGCGCTCTGCCACGCGCCCATGTAGGCGGCGCTCGGCGCCGCGCACGCGTCGAAACCCTCGCCGATGTCGCTGGTCGCGCCCGCGGGCACGTCCGCGGGCGCAGCCGCGGGCTCGGCCAGCTTCATTGCGGCGTTCGTGGTTCTTCCCCGGCCCGCAGGAACCCGCCCGGCCGCGCCCGTGCTCGCGGCTGGCACGGGCAGCGCGGCGCTGGCCAGGATCCCGGTGATCAGCCCGGGGTCCGTGTCGTACGTCGCGGTGACCTCGATTCCCTGGCTGACCGCGTTGATGCGGTGGGCGATCGGGTCCTCGGCCGCCGCCGCGGCGGAGACCCGCCCGGCCGCCGGCTGGATCAGGATCGCCTCGGTGGTCCCGAGCAGGCCAGTGGGGCAGTCCTGGTTGCGGCCCGGGTCTCCCAGATAGACCGCGTGCCGGTCGAAGCGCACGCAGGTTGTCGGCTTCAGGCTGACGACCGGCCAGCTCGCCGGGACCGTGAAGCTGTACCCGAGGTACGTCACGGTCTTGCTGGCGCTCCCGGCCGCCTCGGCGCCCGACGCGGCCAGGGCGGCGGAAGAACTCAACGTGCACGCGGTGACCGCGGCAGTGGCGATCAGGCCCCACCTGGCCATGCGCGCGCTCAGCTGAACCATTGCCCCACTCCCCGAGCACGACAGGTGCTGTCGGCTAGCGCAGCGTATCGGCATGCCTGTCAGGAAATTGGCTGTTTGGTCATATCCGCCAATGGCCAATGGTTCGTCGAGCGGATCAGGCGCGGGCGGCAGCGGCGCGTGCGTGCAGCCGTCCTCTTCTCAGGCCGTTGCGGGACCCGCGCCGTCCGGCTCTTCGACGACAGGGGCCAGGGGCAGCCGCCGCTCGGTGACCGCGACCGCGAGCTCGACCCGGGAGGAGCACGAGGTTTTCCGGTACAGCCGGGTCAGGTACGCCTCGACGGTCTTCACGCTGATGTTGAGCATGTGCGCGATCTGCTGGTTCGTGCGGCCCTCGTGCACCAGCACGGCGACGCTGAGCTCCCGCGCGGTCAGCGGAACCGGTCCCTGGGCCGCGGCGCCTCCGGCCGGCTGGAGGGACGGCTGCGGCGCCGGCAGCCCGGCGCCGCGCATGGCCGCGGCAACCGA
>JASHQP010000595.1 GCA_030039095.1 Streptosporangiaceae bacterium | reverse complement strand
CGGACGCCGTGCGCGGCCTGGCCTGAGGGCGCCTGGCCCGCCGCGCGCCTGGCCCGCCGCGCGCCGCAGCCTCCCCAGCCCTCCGGGCCACCCGGCGCCCCTAGGGAGCCTTACCACGACGCGCATCTGTCACTGTGCGCAATCTCACTCGAGCGCGCTGCGCTCGCTTGCGATTTTCTCAGGAATATACCGAATGCCTCCCACGTCACGCACGTAGTGTCTTGTCACGGCCGTACAGCAAATGCGTAGTGGGGAAAGGTGCGGGACATGGGGGCATGGGGCGTCGCTGCGCCAGTTTTCAGCGCCCTTTCGCGGGAGAATCACCCCCGCTCTCACCCCGCTGGCCCAGCACCCGCAATGCCCTGCTGCACAGGCGAAGCGTGGCCGTGGCGGGACACTCAGCGCTCATGCTCGGCCGCTGTGGGTAGATTTCCTCACCCTGATGACGGATGTTCCGGGCTAACGCAGCTGGCACAGTTTTATCGCACGTGCCGCGTAGCGCGTGACGACCGCCATACCGCCAGGGGGATTCACAGTGTCCGTACCCGAGCCCACGCGGCCGGTGCGCTGATGAGCAGCGACAACGCGCGTGCCACCGGGACAACGCCGGCGGTGGTGTTGAAGTTCGACCCGAACGTCATGCATCACGGCGGCCTTGGTGTCATCCGCAGCCTAGGACGACTCGGCGCGCCGGTCTACGGGGTGCACGAGGGGCCGTGGGCGCCAGCGGCGAACTCCAGGTATCTGCACGGCCGGTTCTTCTGGCAGCCGAACCCAGACGACGTCGAGCGAGTCCAGGCAGGCCTGCTGCGGCTCGCGGAGCGGATCGGCCAGCGCGCCGTGCTCATCCCCACCGACGACGCGGGTTCGATCTTCCTCACGGAGCACGGGGACGGTCTCCGCGAGCACTTCCTGTTCCCGGCCCCGCCCCGGGATCTGCCCCGCCGGGTTGCCGACAAGTACTCGCTGCACGAGCTGCTGCGGGAGGTCGGCATGCCGAGCGTGCAGGCCACGATGCCGGAGTCGCTGGACGCGGCGCGCGGGTTCGCGGCTGTGACGGGCTTCCCGCTGATCGCCAAGCTGGCATCTCCGTGGACCGGGCACGGAAGGGTACGCAGCACCTCGATCCTGGCCGACACCGGTGACCTCGATGACATCTACCGTGCGTGCACAGAGGCTGGCGTCGGGCTGATGCTGCAGGAGTTCATCCCGGACGGGCCGGGGCAGGACTGGTTCTTCCACGGCTACTGCGACGCCAGCTCGGCATGCCGCCCGGCGTTCACCGGTGTCAAGGAGAGGTCCTACCCGGCGCATGCGGGGCTGACCTGCCTGGGTCGCTCCGAGCCCAACGACAAGCTGCGCGACCAGATCACCGGACTGCTGCAGAGCATCGGCTACCAGGGGATCCTCGACCTCGACATCCGGTACGACCCCAGGGACGGCCAGTACAAGCTGCTGGACTTCAACCCCAGGATCGGCGCGCAGTTCAAGCTCTTCCGCGACGCCGCAGGCACCGACGTCGCCACGGCCTGCTACCTCGACCTGACCGGGCAGGCCATACCCGAGAGCGAGCAGGTATCCCGCAGGTTCGTGGTCGAGAACTACGACCCGATCGCAGCGTTCCGGTACTGGCGCGGCGGCGAGCTCGACCTGCGGTCGTGGCTGGCGTCGATGCGCACGATCGACGAGACCGCATGGTTCGCTCGCGACGACCTGCGGCCGTTCGGGGTGATGTGCCTGCGCATGGGCTGGCGCGTGGCCACCAGGCCGCTCCGCCTGCCGCAGGGCAAGGCGTCAAGCACGGATTTCCGTTTCTCCGGCGGCCGGGGCGCTGCCAGGGCCGGCCGGGGCGCGCCGCGCTCGCAGCTGGTCACTACCCCAGTAAGTCAGACCGAGAAAGCGCGGCAAACGGAGCCGCGATCTCCCAAGGAGGGGACAAAAGTATGAGCGACGCCGTTGAGGTCGCGATCGTCGGAGCCGGCCCGTATGGACTGTCGCTCGGCGCGCACCTGCGTAAGGCCGGCGTGAGCGTGCGTCAGTTCGGGCTGCCCATGCAGCTCTGGCGGGACTTCATGCCCGAGGGCATGTACCTGAAGTCGCAGGGGTTCGCGTCCAACCTGTCCGACCCCGACCACACGCACACGCTCGAGGCCTTCTGCAAGGCGACCGGCCGGCCCTACCGCGACTACGGCCTGCCGGTGGCGCTGGACACGTTCGTCGCCTACGGCCAGTGGTTCCGTGAGCAACTCGTGCCGGACATCGACGAGGTGCTCGTCACCGACATCGCCAAGGTCGGCGACGGTTTCGAGGTCACGCTGGCGAATTCCGAGCAGGTGCGGGCGCGCAAGGTCGTCGTGGCCATCGGCGTCGAGGCGTTCGCCTATGTGCCCGAGCCGCTGTCCGCGCTGCCGTCGGCGGTGTGCACGCACTCCTCGGCCCACAGCGACCTGGGGGTCTTCTCCGGCCAGGAGGTCATCGTCGTCGGCGCCGGCAACTCCGCGCTCGAGACGGCCGCGCTGCTGCACGAGAAGGGCGCCAAGGTCCAGCTGGTCGCCAGGAAGGACGTCATCCGCTGGAACGGCCTGCCGCTGGCGCTCGACCGCCCGCTGCTGCAGCGGCTCAAGGAGCCCGAGTCGGGCCTCGGCTCGGGCTGGGCGACCTGGTTCTACTCCAACCACCCCGGCACGTTCCGCCGGCTGCCGCGGTCCACGCGGGTCTACCGGGCCAGGACCGCGCTCGGCCCGGCCGGCGCAAGCTGGCTGCGTGAGCGCGTCGAGGGGCAGTTCCCGACCCTGACCGGCCTGTCGGTCAAGTGGGCAAGAATGCAGGACGGCGGCGTCCGCCTGGGGCTCACCGGAGTCGGCGGCACGCGTGAGCTCGGCGCCGACCACGTGATCGCGGGCACCGGCTACCGGTGGGACATGACCCGGCTGTCGTTCTTCGGCGAGCAGATGCTGGCCGGCCTGCGCAACGTGCCGGGCACCGGCAGCGCCGCGGTGGGCCGCGACTACCAGACCACCGTTCCCGGCCTGTACATCATGGGCCCCGCCGTCGCCCCGACCATGGGGCCGGTCATGCGCTTCGTCTTCGGCTCCGAGCACGCCGCCACCACGGTGGCGCGGCAGCTCATCGGATCCAGTACGGGCAGCCGGTCCCGGGCAGCAGTGGCAGCGGGCCGGTAATGACCGGAGACTTCGGGCAGCGCAGCGCGGACACGGACCCGTTCGGGCGTGTCCCTGCTGCGCGGCCCGGTGACGGGGGGTTTGACCGGCCGGCCCAGCTCGCGCGCCAGCAGCGGCGGGCGCACCGAGCCGGGCGGGCCAGCCGGATCGTGCCGGTCGTGGCGCTGCCAGCTGCCGACGCCCTCGCGCTGGCCGCCGCCGTCGGGGTGGCAGGGAGGGCGGCAGCGCCGGAAATACTCTACGCGCTCGCCGTCCTCTGCGTCCTCGGCGCACTGGGGCTGCACCGGCTGCGGATCTGCCTGCGCGTCGCCGACCAGGCCGGGCGGATCATCACAGCGGCCGCGCTGCCGTTGCTGGCGCTGCTGCTGTGGATGCCGGCCGGGGCCGCTGTCCGGCTCGCGCTCTGGTCGGCCGGCCTGATGATCGCGTTCCGCATCGCGGTGTGCGCGGTGCTGCGCACCGCACGGCGCGGCGGCCTGCTCGGCGAGTCAGCGATCATCATCGGGGCAGGGACGTTCGGTGCGCACATCGGCGAGCTGATGCGCGCGCACCCGGAGCTGGGGCTCCGGGTGCGGGGCTACCTGGACTACGGCCCGCCCCGCCGAGACCTGGCACTCCCGTCGCTCGGCGTGCCCGCCGACCTCGCGCAGGTCGTCACCACGCTCGGCATCCGCCGGGTCATCGTGTGCTACGCCGCGTGCAAGGACGAGGACCTGGTCAACGTGCTGCGCGCGGCTGGGCCACTGCGCGCCGACATCTGCGTGGTGCCGCGGCTCTACGAGGTCGGCATGGCGGTGCCGCGCGCCTGCCTGGACGAGATCTGGGGCATACCGCTGATCCCGCTCCGGCGCCTGAGCCGTTCGGTCGTGAGCCTGGCGCTGAAGCGCACCCTCGACGTGGTCATCGCGGCGACCTTGCTGATCGCGGCGGCGCCAGTGCTGTTCGTCCTTTCCGCAGCGATCAGGCTGCGGACGGGCCAGACCGCGCTGTTCCGCCAGCAGCGGGTCACCGGCCGCGGCCGGACGTCGTCGGTCGTCAAGCTGCGCACGCTCAGCGGCAGCGCCGACCCTGACACCTCGTGGGGGGTATCCGGGCATCAGAGCAGTGCCCTGGGCCGCTGGCTGCGTGACACGCACCTGGACGAGCTGCCGCAGCTCTGGAACGTGCTGCGCGGGGACCTGTCGCTGGTCGGCCCCAGGCCGGAGCGGCCGTATTTCGCCGATCAGTTTGGCCACGAGATCCTGCGGTACAGCGACCGGACCAGGATGCAGGCCGGCCTGACCGGCTGGGCACAGGTCCACGGCCTCAACGGGGACACCTCGATCGTCGAGCGCGCCCGTTTCGACAACCAGTACATCGAGTACTGGTCGCCATGGCTGGACGTCGTGATCCTCGCCCGCACCCTCGCGTCCACGATCACTCGCCGATCGGAGGAACGATGAGCCCCGCGACCGTAAGCGCCGCACGGTGGCTCGAGGATGGCCAGCTCAAGCTGCGCGAGGCTCCAATGATCTTCATGTACCACGGTGTTGCCGACGTGGACGAGGACCCGAACCAGCTCTGCGTCTCGCCCGCCCGGTTCGCCGAGCAGATGGCCTGGCTAGCCCGCCATGGTCTGCGCGGCGTCGGCATATCGGAACTCGTCGATGCGATGCGCGCAGGCCGTCAGCGTGGACTCGTGGGCCTGACCTTTGATGACGGGTACACCAACGTGCTGGAGACCGCGCTGCCGGTGCTGCGGCGGCACGGCTTCGGCGCGACCGCGTACATCATCTCCGACCGGCTCGGCGGCACCAACGAGTGGGACGAGGGCCCGGTCTGGCAGCTGATGACCGGCGATCAGGTACGCGAGCTCGCGGCGTCGGGGATCGAGATCGGCTCGCACGCGGCCACCCACATGCGCCTGGCCGGGGCGAGCCCGGCCCAGCTGACGGCCGAGATCAGCGAGAGCAGGACCAGCCTCGGCACGCTGCTCGGCACCGAGATCCGCGGGTTCGCCTACCCATACGGGTCGATGGACGCCGCTGCCCGGCGGGCCGTGCGCGACGCGGGCTACGAGCACGCATGCGCCGTGGAGGCCTCGACGGCCGAGATCGGCCTGATGGCACTGCCAAGGCTCTACGTCGGCGAGCAGGACGATGCGAGGCGGATGACTGTCAAGCGGCTGCTCTACCGGGCCCGCATCGCGACGCGTTCCCGCCCGGGGGACCAGACCTCCCAGGACCCCCAGACCCCCCCGCCTGGCGGCTCGGGGGGACGAGCGCCCCGAGCCACCAGCTAAGGAGGAGACGTTTTATGAAAGTGCTTCACGTCATCACCGGTCTCGACGCTGGTGGCGCCGAGCTGCAGCTCGCAATGATCCTGCGGCGCACCCGGCACGAATCGGACGTGGTGACGCTGTACAACCCGGGCCCGGTCGCCGACATGATCAAGGCCCAGGGGACCACGGTCCGCAACCTCGGCATGCAGCGCAACACCGAGCTGCCCGCGCTGCTGCGGCTGCGCAAGCTGATCAAGGACGGCCAGTACGACGTGGTGCACACGCACCTGTACCGCGCGCAGATCTATGCCCGCCCCGCCGCCCGGCTGGCTGGCACGCCGGTGGTGCTGACCACCGAGCACTCGATCGGCGAGACGCATATCGAGCGGCGCAAGATGACCAGGGGCGTTCAGGCGCTGTACCTGAGCTCCGAGAGGTTTTCCGACGCCACGATCGCCGTGTCCGACATCGTCAAGGACCGCCTGGTGCGCTGGGGCGTGCGGCCCGGCAAGGTCACCGTCATCCCAAACGGGGTGGACACCGACGAGCTCGGCTTCGACGCGGAGGCGCGAGACCGCATCCGCGTGGAGTTCGGTATCCCGCCGGACACGTATGTGATCGGCGCGCTCGGCCGCCTGGACCCGAACAAGCGGGTCGACCTGACCATGGAGGCGGCTGCGCCGATGCTCGGCGACAAGTGCAAGATCCTGGTGATCGGGCGCGGCGAGGACCAGCCGAGGCTCGAGGCCACGGCGAAGCGGCTCGGCGTGACCGATCACGTGATTTTCGGCGGCTACCGGTCCGACACCACGGCGATGCTCGCCGCCTTCGACCTGTACGTGGCGGCCTCGCTGCAGGAGACGTTCGGGCTGTCCGTGCTCGAGGCGCTGGCCAGCGGGCTGCCCGTGCTGTACACGACCTGCCCTGCCCTCGACGGCATCCAGACCGAGCGTGCCCGCATGGTCGCGGGCACCCCGGACGCACTGCGGGACGAGATCCACAAGGAGCTTGACACCGGCCCCCGGCCGCGCGTCGCGGACAGCAGGGTGTTCGCCAGGTACGGCATCGATTCCGTGGTCAGCCGGATCGACGACTTCTACGAGAAGATCCTCGAGGCCCGGCCGCGCCGGGACCAGCGCAAGGTCGCGCGCCGCCGGTCGGCGGCCGCGTCACGACGGGCAAGCCCGGCCGCTGCGGCGTCTGCGGCCAGCAGCAACGAAGGGACAGGCTGACAGGAAACATGAGCGGGAGATTGCGGTTCGTGATCACCGTGGCGGCCGGGCCCATTCGGCAAAAGCCATCAACGACATGGTGAACACCCTGGCCGTGCCCAAGGGCAAGCTCGGCTCCGCGATCTCGAGGGCAACGGAAGGCAGTCAAGCAGAGCTTGTTACCCCTCCCCACGCAGCAGACAGGAGCACACAACTTCAAGTCAGGTGACGAAAAATAAATGGATGTCGCGCTAATCGGAGAAGGCACCTACCCGCACCAGTTCGGTGGGGTCAGCGTCTGGTGTGACCAGCTTGTCCGCGGGATGCCTGACTATGACTTCCTGCTGGTTGCACTGACCGCGACGGGTGCCGAGCCGGTTCGGTGGTCGCTGCCGGGCAACGTCGCTTCGGTGCAGAGCATGCCGCTCTGGGGTCCGCCGCCCGCGCTCCGGCGCGGTCGGCGGACTCGGGCGGTGCCGTGCCCGGCCCTCCCCGATCTGATCGATATCTTGCTCGCCTCGCCGTCCGAGAAGCAGGACCGCTTCGGCGATGTGCTGCGCGAGGTCTTCGAGTTCGCCCAGACCGAGAACCTCAGCGCCAGCCTGTCCAGCAACCATGCCGTGCGCCTGCTCAGCGAGACCTGGCGGGACTGGCGGCTCGACTCGACGGAGGCGTCGCCTTCGCTGCACGACACGGTGACCGCGATGCAGTTGCTCGAGCACTCCCTGCGTCCGCTGTCGTACCCGCCGGTGCGGGCAGATATCGCGCACGCGGTGACGAATGGTCTCGGTGCGCTGCCCGCGCTGGCCGCCAAGTGGCGCTACGGCACTCCGATGGTGGTCACCGAGCACGGCATCTACATGCGGGAGCAGTACCTGCACAGCCGTGATGTCCCGTTCCGCTGGCCGGTGCGCGCCCTGCACCTGCGGTTCCTGCGCCGGATGTGCTCGCTCGGCTACGCCGAAGCGGAACTGATCACGCCGGGCAACGTCTACAACAAGCGCTGGGAGGAGCAGCTTGGCGCTGATCTGTCCCGGGTGCGCACCGTGTACAACGGGGTGGATCCCGCCGACTTCCCCGCCAGCGAGACCGAGCCCGATACCCCGACGATCTCGTGGGCAGGCCGCGTCGACCCGGTCAAGGACCTGGAGACCCTGCTGCTCGCGTTCGCGCTGGTGCACCGGGAAATGCCGGAGGCAAAGCTGCGGATGTTCGGTTCTCCTCCGCAGGGCCAGGAGGCATACCTGGAACGCTGCAAGGAGCTCGCGGCCGATCTCGGCCTCTCCGGTGTCGCGACCTTCGAGGGCCGCGTGGAGAAGATCCGCGACGCCTACGACTCCGGGCAGGTCGTGGTGCTCTGCAGCATCTCCGAAGGCTTCCCTTACACCCTGATCGAGGCGATGACCTGCGGGCGGCCGTGCGTTGCCACCGACGTCGGCGGCGTCAGCGAAGCGGTCGCCGATACCGGCATGATCGTCCCCCCGCGCAGCCCGGAGGCGCTGGCCCAGTCCTGCCTGACCCTGCTGCGGGATGCCAGCCTGCGCCGGAAGCTCGGAGCAGCGGCGCGGATGCGTGCGCTGGAGTACTTCACGGTCGACCGCGCGATCAGCGCGTTCGATGAGATCTACACGTTCGTCGGTACGGGCCTCGAGCTGCCGAATGCCGAGCATGAGGACGAGTCGGACGACCGTACCGTGTCCGCGATGCCAGGGCGTGACGAGGAGACCGAACTGCTCGAGGCCGCAGGGTGAGCGGGAACACGGCATGAGCATCAGCAACGGGCACGAGCCAGTGTCGGGGTCGCAGCTGGCGGCCCCGGCTAAGCCGCACCCGGCCAACGGGCAGCACCACCGCGTGCCGCGCACCGTGGCGGCGCTATGCGAGCAGTTCTCGTCGGTGTGCGAGTCCGCCGTCGATCCGCTGGAGATCGCCAGCGCGCTCGAGTTCGAGGGCCTGGGCGATCAGGCAGCCAAGCGGCGTTACGGCTATCCCGACGTGTTCGCGCTCGCCCAGGACATGTACTTCCGGGTAAAGCGCCAGCCGGCCGAGCCGGACGTGCCGTCGGACCCGTGGGCGGCCAACGGCAAACTCCGGCCGCTGCTGCACGGCCTGCTCTACGCCCTGCCCGGAGTCTGCTTCCCCGCCGCCGTCGGCCTGCTCATAGGACCGGGCGTGGAGATCGCGCTGATCGTGGCGCTGGTCGCGGCGTGGTCGATGGGTCAGGGGCTGGCCTACCTTGGCTACATCAGGCTCGGCCGGACGACGGACATGGACCAGACACGGCGGGTGCTGCGGGTCGCCCTGGCCGGAGGGCTCCTGGTGGTGGCCGCGGCGCTGGCCGTCACCGGACGCGTGGTGCACGCGCCACCGTCGGCACTGCTGTTCGGTTTCGGCGAGGGCATCTACATGCTCGGCGCCGGCGCCCTGATGGTGCTCGGCGCCGAGGCGTGGCTCATGGTCGCGCTCGCACCCGGCGTTCTGTACAGTGCCGCGTTCCTGGCCCTGGGCAGACCGGTCTACCTGCAGCACGTGGCGTGGGCAACGATGGCCACCACCCCGCTGCTCGCGCTGGCGCTGGCCTTGATCTTCACGCACCGGGCCGGCCCGGCGACGGGCAAGCTGTTCGATCGCGAGGAGTGGCTGGGGACGCTGCCCGCGATCGGCTTCGGGCTTGTGGCCGCTGGCCTGCTGATCTTCCCCGTCGCGGCGGGCCCGCACGGCCACGGCGGCATCAACTTCGCGGCGCTGCTCGCCGGGGTGCCGCTGTCCTTGAGCATGGGCGCGGCCGAGGTGAGCCTGCTCTGGTACCGGAGGCGAACGCAGCGGCTGCTGCGCACGACCAGGCAGATGCGCGGGTTCGGGACCCGTGCGCGACTGATCCTGGTGGCGGCGGTGCTCCAGTACATGGCCGCTGCCGCGGTGCTGACCCTGGCCGCGGCGGAGATCGCGAGCAAGACCGGGCTGCTGCACCCGAACCTGACGTTCCTGCCCCAGCTCGCGGCGTACGGCGCGCTGGGCGCGGCGATGTTCATCGCGCTGACGCTTCAGGCACTCGGCTCGCGCATCTTTCCGCTCGTCGCCTGCGCCGTTGCCCTCGCCATCGAGATCATCTTCCGCGGCCTTGGCGTGACCGCGCAGATCGTTGCGTGCGTGGAGTTGCTCGTCGTCGTCGGCGGGTTCGCGCTCATCGTGCTGGGGAGGGCGGTGCGTCACGCCTACTAGACACAGGGCCGCGACGCGCGGCTGACAGCGAAGTTCGTAAATGCAGATTCGGAAGGAAATACCCATGACGGAGATCGCTGCGGTCACCGGGGCCGAGGGGTTCATCGGCTCCCACCTCGTGGAGGGACTGGTGCGACGCGGCTACCGGGTCAAGGCCATGGTCCTGTACAACATGTGGAGCTCGACCGCATGGCTGGAGACGCTGGAGCCGGAGATCGCCGGCCAGGTCGACGTGGTGTTCGGGGACGTGCGCGACCCGGCGACCGTGCTCCAGCTCGTGGATGGCGCCTCGGTGGTGTTCCACCTCGCCGCCGTCGGCTCGGTCCCTTACTCCTACAGCGCGCCGCGGTCGTTCATCGATACCAACGCGATCGGCACGATGCACGTGCTCGAGGCCGTGCGATCCTGCCGGACCCCGAGGGTGGTGCACACCTCGACCAGCGAGACCTACGGCACCGCGCGCACGGTCCCGATCAGCGAGTCGCACCCGCTGCAGTCCCAGTCGCCGTACGCGGCTTCCAAGACCGCCGCCGACAAACTCGCCGAGTCGTATCACCTTAGCTTCGGGCTGCCGGTGGTCACGCTGCGGCCGTTCAACACCTTCGGCCCGCGCCAGTCCACCCGCGCTGTGATCCCGCAGATCATCACCCAGCTCGCGAGCGGCTCCAAGCAGCTGATGCTGGGCGCGCTCGACCCGACCCGGGACTTCTCCTATGTGCTGGACACGGCCGAGGCGTTCATGACTCTCGGCGAGGCTCCCGCCTCGGCGGTCATCGGCGAGCTGTTCAACTGCGGTCCCGGCGACGACATCGCGATCGGCAAGCTCGCGGAGGATATCGCCAGACTTATGGGGGTCGAGGCGGATATCGTGGAGGACCCCAAGCGGCTGCGTCCCAAGGACTCTGAGGTGATGCGGCTGGTGTGCGACGCGACGAAGCTGCGCGAGCGCACCGGGTGGCGGCCCAAGTACACCAGGGACGAGGGCCTGCTCGAGACCATCGAATGGTTCCGTGACCCGGCGAACCTGGCCCGGTTCAAGACAGGTGAGTACCACCAGTGAGGTGTCCAGCAACACGGCGGGCGGCCGCATGCGGCTGCTGATACTCGGCGCGAGCGGGTTTCTCGGCGGTCACGTGTGGCGGCAGGCCACCGCGGCCGGAGCAGAGGTGGTCACCGCGGGCCGGGCCGGGCTGGCCAGCTCGCCCGCGCACCGGCGGCTCGACCTGGCACAGGACGACCTGGCCCGCACCGCCGAGATCATTTCGGCGGTGGCGCCCGACGCGATCGCCAACTGCGCCGGGCTCACCGTGGGCGGCCCCGACGTGCTGGCAGCGGCCAACATAACCGGCGCTTACACGCTGGTCCGGGCGATGCTGCTCGCCGAGACGCCGGCCAGGCTTGTGCATCTCGGCTCGGCGGCCGAGTACGGAGGCGCGGCGCCTGGCGTGCCGCTCAGCGAGGCGGCGCGGCCGCGCCCGGGCGCGCCCTACGGGGCGACCAAGCTGGCTGGCACCCGGCTGGTCGAGCTGGGTCGGGCAGCCGGGCTCGACGCCGTGGTGCTGCGGGTCTTCAACCC
>JASHQP010000594.1 GCA_030039095.1 Streptosporangiaceae bacterium | reverse complement strand
AAGACCGTTAACCGTACGCATGCGTGAAGTCCAGCAGGAGAATGTTAGCGGGGGTCGCCTAGAAGGCCTTGACCACTGCCTCAAGGGCGATGATCGGATAAAAGAAAAGGTTGCGGAGATAGTCAAACGAATGCCGGGCAAAGATGTATCCGAAATCGTGCGCGAGCTTCCGGACGTAATCCGCTATACCTTCTGTTTCGAATCGAGCAAGTACGTCGCAGGCTATTGGGATATCAAGCACCGCATGGAAGAGCAAGGCGACACAATGATTTACAGCAAGAACCACTGGCGCGATGATCCGGAGTACAAGGGAATCAATACTCGATGGATGACGCCCGAAGGCCAGAGGTTCGAAGTACAGTTCCACACGCCAGAGAGCTACGACGCCAAGCAGGAGTTGACTCACGACTCCTACGAGCGGCTGCGCAGCCCTCTAACCCAGAATGATGAACGCATGGAGCTACGCTCGTTTCAGCGGAAGGTGTGCCGGTGGATCGGCGCGCCGGACGGCGCAATGGCCATCCCGGACTACCAGTGGAAAGGCCAGAAATAGATGCCGGACAAGATCACTTACTACGCCATCGTTGACGACTCGACGACCGTCGACAGGCCAGGCGGGTTACTGAGGCGGCTTGAATTCGGTGACGACGGCTTCACCGATGAAGGGCTGCGTCAGGACTTTAGCTGGGATTTCACACCGCTGATCGTCGAATGGGAACGTAGCAACTTCAGCTATGAGCTGGTTGAGGTGAGTCATGCGCAGGCTAGCAAGATCATCGAGTATTTTCGGGAGAAGTGGGGGCCGTACGGCCAGCCCCTGGACTCGTGACTTAACGTCCCGGCCAGGGCTTGGGCGCGTGTGACGCCACCTCGAGAGTCCCTGAACCCGGGCTCGGTGGCCTGATCAAACTTCAGGTCGAAGTGCTATGGTTTTTCATCCTGTCGACCGAGCGAGCATTACGCCGCTGTTCCAGAAATCCCCTGCGCCAAGGAGTTGGTTGGTGTGGGCCTGCGCCTCAACCCGCCGCCAGGGTGGCCGCCGGTTCCTGAGGGCTTCACCCCGCAGCCCGGCTGGCAGCCAGACCCTTCGTGGCCTCCGCCACCTCCCGGCTGGCAGTTGTGGATCAGCGATGACCAGCCGGCTGCCGACCCGTCACAGGAGACAAACCCAAGCAAGCAGGGCGTACCGCCGCTGCCCGCCAGTAGCGGCAACCGGGGCGGCCAGTACGGCAGCCCGCCCGCTCCGTACGGTGTCGCGGGCCGACGGCCAGCGACCGGACCGACCAGTGGCTGGGCGATCGCGTCGTTCGTGCTCGGCCTGATGAGCGTGATCGTCCTCAGCGTGATTTTCTCCTTCATCGCACTGCGGAGGATCAAGCGGCTTGGGCAGCGGGGCCGCGGCCTCGCCATCGCCGGTCTCGCCCTGTCCGGTTTCTGGGTTGTGGTGCTGGTCGCTGCCATCGTCGCCGCGAACATGGGCAAGGCGACCCGGTCGGCTACCACTGGCGTTATCACGCGCCGCGGGCATATCAATGCCTTCTCGCTGAGGGTCGGGGACTGCTTCGACAACCCGACCGGCGCGAAACGGGTCGACACGGTCACCGCCATCCCGTGCGATCAGCCGCACAACGCGCAGATCTACGCCAAGTTCAAGCTCACCGGATCCGACTTCAGCTACCCCGGGGCTGCCACCGTGGAGCGGCGGGCTCGCAGCGGGTGCAACGCCCGCATCGGCACCGTCAACAAGTCGATGACGACCAGCGCCATGACGGTCCGCATCCTGCTCCCAGAGGAAACTTCCTGGGTCGCCGGACAGCGGACCGTGAGCTGCATGGTCGTCAATCCCACCGCTACCCTCACAATCTCGCTTCTGAACTCCGCACCCGCCGCCGGCTGAGCCGCCCGCCAGCGGCGCCTTCTGCCAGCGGAGCCTCCCGGCCGCCACGGCCGCGTTGGGGACTTGACCTGCGGATGCGGTAGGTTCTGTGCCCGGACGTCACGGTATCCGATTACAGCGGGATGGGGGGTGTCATGGCGCGGCAGCACGCACCGCTGCCACGCCGCGTTCGGGCACTGCTCGGGTTCGTCTGCGCGATCGTCTTCGTCGACACGATCTTCTTCACGGCGCTGACCCCGCTCCTCCCCCATTACACGCACGTCGCGCATCTGAGCAAGGCGGGCGCCGGGCTCCTCGTCGCCGCCTACCCGGCCGGAACCCTGGTTGCGGCTCTGCCCGGGGGGCTGATCACCTCCCAGTTCGGCGCCAGGCGCGTCGCCATCGTCGGGCTGACCCTGATGAGCATCTCAACCCTGCTCTTCGGCTGGACGTCCGCTGCCGCGGCGCTGGACGCCGCACGGTTCGTCCAGGGCCTGGGCGGTGCGTGCACGTGGACGGCTGGCCTGACGTGGCTGGCCACGGGGGCCCCGCCGGAACGGCGCGGGGAGATGATGGGCCTCGCGCTGGGCGCGGCGGTGGGCGGCGCGCTGTTCGGCCCCGTGGTCGGCGCGGTCGCCAGCCAGGTTG
>JASHQP010000593.1 GCA_030039095.1 Streptosporangiaceae bacterium | reverse complement strand
CGGTGGCGGCGGCCCGTTCCGCCGTGGACGAGTGGTCGGCCGTGCTCGGTACCCGCAGGCTGCTGACCGGCGCGAGCCCGTGGTGCGGCGGGGCAACGCAGGCGCTCGCCGAAGCGCGGCGCGCCGTGGGCGACCGCGCCGCCGTGTACGTCTGCGGCGACCTGGCCGCCGGCCCGGACGCGCTCTCCGAACTGGCCGGGCAGGGAGCGCTGTTCGTCCGGTCGCTCGACGAGATCCCGGACGGCGCCGCCGTGCTCTTTCCGGCCCACGGCACCCCGGCCGACGTGCGCGCCAGGGCCGCAGACCGCGGGCTCGAGGTCATCGACGCGACGTGCCCGCTGGTCCGCCGCGTTCACGACGAGGCGAGGAAGTTCGCCGAGCGCGGCGACGACGTGCTCGTGATCGGCCAGCCCGGTCACGCGGCCGTCGCGGGCATCGTCGGCCAGGCGCCGGCCGTCGCCACGCTGGTTTCCAGCCCGGGAAACACCGCGGCGCTCCGGGTCACGGATTCGCGCCGGGTCTCGTACCTGCTGCAGCCCGGCATCCCGGTGGAGGACTCGGCGCCCGTGGTCGCCGCGCTGCGGTCGCGGTTCCCCGCCCTGCGCGGCCCGCACCCGGACGGGTTCTGCTACGCCGCGTCCGACAGGGCGGAGACCGTCCGCGTGATCGCGTCGGCATCGGACGCGGTGCTCGTCCTCGGCGCGCCGGACGATCCGGACAGCCGCCGGATCTCCGCGCTCGCACGCGACTGCGGCGCGCGCACGCACATCGTCCCCGCGGTCAACGACGTCACCCCGGACATGGTCACCGGTGTGAGCGCGATCGGCCTCGCGGAGGCGACGTCGGCAGGCCCCGCCCTGGCCGAGCAGGTGACGTACGCGCTGTCCGGACTCGGCCCGCTGAGCGTGACCAGCCGCCGGGTCAGCACCGAGGTGGTCGGCGCGCCGGCCGGGCAGTCCTGACGCCGCGCTGCGGCCTATTGTGGCAGCGAGCACCCGCCGAGCCACCGGAGGCACGCATGCTGTTCCCGACCTCGCTCGTTGGCAGCTACCCGCAGCCGGACTGGCTGATCGACCGGGACAAGCTCGCCGGGAGGTTCCCGCCCCGGGTCAGGGCCATCGAGCTGTGGCGGGTGGACCCCGCACACCTCGAGCAGGCCCAGCAGGATGCCACGCTGCTCGCGATCAGGGCACAGGAGGACGCGGGCCTCGACATCGTCACCGACGGCGAGATCCGCCGGGAGAGCTACTCCAACCGGTTCGCGACCGCGCTGGACGGCGTGGACGTCGACAACCCGGGAACCGCGCTGGACCGCAGCGGGCACCCGAACCCGGTGCCGAGGATCGTCGGGCCGATCCGCAGGCGCCACCCGGTCCAGGTCGACGACCTGGCGTTCCTGCGCGCGCACACCGACCGGACGGTCAAGGTGACCGTGCCGGGCCCGTTCACCATGTCTCAGCAGGCGCAGAACGACTACTACCCGAGCCGGGAGGAGGCGGCGTTCGGCTACGCCGCGGCGGTCAACGAGGAGGTCAAGGACCTGTTCGCGGCCGGTGCCGACATCGTGCAGCTCGACGAGCCATACCTGCAGGCCCGCCCGGACGAGGCGCGCGGCTATGGGGTGCCGGCCGTGAACCGGGCGCTCGAGGGGGTGACCGGCATCACCGCCGTGCACCTGTGCTTCGGCTACGCCGCGATCATCCATGACCGGCCATCCGGCTACTCGTTCCTGCCCGAACTCGCGGCGAGCACCGCGGACCAGATATCGATCGAGACCGCGCAGTCCGGGCTGGACTGCTCCGTGCTCGCCGCGCTGGACGGCAAGACGATCATCCTGGGCGTGCTCAACCTGAACGACCCCTCGGTGGAGACGCCGCAGCAGGTCGCCGAGCGGGTCCGCCGGGCGCTGCCCTACGTGCCCGCGGAGCGCATGGTGCTCGCCCCGGACTGCGGCATGAAGTACCTGCCGCGCGAGTCAGCGGCCGGCAAGCTCCGCGCGCTCACCGCAGCCGCTGCCCGCCTCCGCGCGGAACAGGGGTGACGCGACCGCGCCGCGCCGATGAATGAACCAAAAGGCGGCCTATAACCCGTCAAACGGTACATTCATGAAAGGCGCCTACTCCCGTCGATGCCCAAATGTCATAGTTTGGGCCTTTGATCCGTCCGCCCAGGCGCCGCCGTACTGCCAACCGCGGGCAAGGCTGGGCAGCTAGGCTCCGTCGCATGACCGACGTCACCGATTTCGCTGCGCTGGCGCGGCGCGAAAGCGGCCTGTGCGTGGTGTCCACGCTGCGGGCCGCCGGCACGATCCAGTCCTCGGTGGTGAACGCCGGGGTACTCGACCACCCGGTGGCCGGCGGGCCGGTCGTCGGCTTCACGACCCGCGGCAACGCGGCCAAGCTCGTCAACCTGCGGGCCAGGCCCCGGGCCACGATCGTGGCCCGGGCTGGCTGGGAGTGGGTCGCGGTCGAGGGTGCGGCCGAGATCGAGGGCCCCGACGACCCGCTGCCCGGCTTCGACCCGGCCGAGCTGCCTGAGCTGCTGCGCGAGGTCTTCCGGGCGGCGGGCGGCACGCACGACGACTGGCCCACCTACGACCGGGTGATGGCGCAGGAGCGCCGGGCCGCCGTGCTGATCTCCCCGGAGCGCGTCTACCCGAACGCCTGAGCCGGCGGGGCGGCCTGGGCGGCCGGGCCCCGCGGCCGCCCGGTCAGTCCGCCCGGTGCGCCCGGTCAGTCCGCCCGGTAGGCGCGCACGAACGCGGCCACGCCGCCAGTGACGATCCGCTCGACCTCGGCGTCGCTGACCGGCACGACGCCGAACATCGTCCGCGCGTTGATCTGGTCGACCGTGAGCGCCACCAGGTGCTCGGCCGCCTCGGACGGGTCGGTGATCGCCAGGCGCCCCTCCCCGCCGAGCCGGGCCAGGTACGCGGTGACGTTTCCGTGCATGGTGGTCGGTCCCTGCTGCGCCCGCATCAGCGTCGGGAAGAACGGGGCCTCGGTCATGATCAGCCGGACGAGGGCGATCCGGTCCGGCGCCGTGGTCATGCTGCCCGCGACCTCGAGGGCGAACGCGGTGAGGTCCCGCTGCACGTCGGTGACGTCGCCGAGGTGCTTCTCGGCGATCTCGCGGAACGTCGCCATCATCGAGGTGTAGGTGTCCCGCAGCACGGACAGGAACAGGTTCTCCTTGTCGCCGTAGCGGTTGTAGACGGTGCGCTTGGACACCCGGGCCTCGGCCGCGATCGCGTCGACGCTGGTGCGCTCGTACCCGTCGCGCAGGAACAGCCGCAGCGCTGCCTGCGCGATCGCCTCCCCCTTCGGGCCGGCGGCCCCGACCGCCCGCCCCGCGCCACCGGGCCACGACTTCCCGGCCCGGCCGGCCACCGCGCCTGCCACACCGCACCTCGCCCTCTCCGCCTCACCCGGCGGCGCTTTTACACTGACCAGTTTACATGACTGCACTGCACGGTGTAGTTTACTTCCATGAACGCGACACCCGCCGCTGGCCAGGCCACCCCGGCGAAGCCGGTGCGCGAGCGCATGGACCCGGCCGTGATCAAGCTGATCGTCGTCTTGCTCCTCGGCGCGATCCCGTCCCTGCTCGACACGTCGATCGTCAACGTGGCCATCAACACGATCGGCCGCGACCTGCACACCAGCGTGTCCACGATCCAGTGGGTGATCACTGGCTACCTGCTGTCGTTCGCCATGGTCATCCCGCTGAGCGGCTGGGCCCTGGCCCGGTTCGGCGGCCGCACGGTGTGGACGTTCTCCCTCGCCCTGTTCATGGTGGGGTCGATCGCCTGCGGCGCCGCCTGGAACATCGGCAGCCTGATCGCGTTCCGCGTGGTCCAGGGCGTCGGCGGCGGGATGATGACGCCGCTGATCACGACGCTGCTCGTGCAGGCGGTCGGCACCAGCAAGATCGGGCGGCTGATGTCCGCGATCAGCCTCCCGATCGTCGTCGTCCCGATCTTCGGGCCGGTGATCGCCGGGCTGATCATCAGCAACATCAGCTGGCGCTGGATCTTCTACGTGAACGTGCCGATATGCCTGGTCGGCCTCGTCCTCGCCTGGCGGGAACTGCCGGGGGGCCGGCCGCAGGGCAGCGGGGGCGCAGGGTCGCGCATCGACGTGGTCGGGCTGGCGCTGCTGCCGCCCGCGCTGGTGGCATTGCTGTACGGCCTCGCCGAGGTCGCCGCCGTTGGCGGCTTTGACCACGACGGGGTGATCATCCCGCTGATCGCCGGTATCGTGCTGCTCGCCGCCTACTGCGTGCATGCGCTGCGGACGTCCGCAACGCCCATGGTGGACCTGAAGCTGTTCCGGTCGCGCACGTTCACCGGCGCGAGCACCCTGCTGTTCCTCGCCGGGCTCTCGATCTACGGCGCGATGCTGCTGCTGCCGCTGTACTTCCAGGTGGTCCGGCACGACAGCGCGCTCGTGGCCGGCCTGCTGATGGTCCCGCAGGGCATCGGCAGCATCGCCCCGCGCACGCTGGCGGGCAGGCTCACCGACAGCATCGGGCCCCGGCTCGTCGTCCTGGCCGGGATCGTGCTCGCCGCCGCCGGCACGGTCCCGTTCGCGCTCGCCGGGCTGCACACGAACTACTGGCTGCTCGGCGCGGCACTGGTCGTCCGCGGCGCCGGGCTCGGCCTGGCGACGATCGCGGTCATGGCCGGCGCCTTCCAGGGGCTGAGCCGCGAGCAGGTGCCGCACGCCAGCAGCGCGACCCGGATCCTGCAGTTCGTCGGCGGCTCGTTCGGCGCCGCGATCCTGGTGGCCCTCATCCTCGACCACTACGCCGCGGCCCACGCCGCCGCGGGCGCCGCCGGCCTGGCCACCGCGTTCGGCGCCACGTTCTGGTGGTGCACCGGTTTCACCGCCCTGGCTCTGATGCCCGCCCTGCTGCTGGCCGGCCGGGCCAAGCCCTCCTCCGCCCCCTCCTGATCGCCCCTATGTGACCGGCCACAAGGGGATCGGCTCAGGTTGGACAAGGTTGGGGCACTGGCCTTTGTGCTCAGCCACAAGAGCAGGCAAGCCCAACGATGTAGGCTTACGACGTATGGCGGACACCTGGCCCGATACCCGCCAGACGGTGGTCATCGACCAGCGGGCGGTGCAGCACGAGAACGCGCTGCTTCGTGAGCTCATCACGGTCTACCAGCACCTCACCGGGCTGACGCTGCAGGACGCGGACGTCTCCACCGTGGCGCGCCTGCTCGCCGAGCGGACCGCGTCGACCGTGGCCGTGGTGAGCCGCGGGCTCGACGTGCTGGCCGCCGCCTCGGCCGACGCCGGCGAAGACGTGGCCGACTACGTCCGCGCGTACCTGGCCAGCCCCCGCCTGGCCGCCGTGCTCAGCAACGCCGCGCAGACTCGCAGGTCGCTGCGGCTGCCAGACGTCGGGGACCAGAGCGCAGGAGTGATCGTCGCGCCGATCCTGGTCGGCGACGACGTTCCCGCGTACCTGATGACGCTGCGCAGCGACCGCCAGGGCGACGACATGAGCCTGCTGGTCACCGAGCACGCCGCCACGATCTGCGGCGTGATCCTCGGCCGGGAGCGGGTCGTGGCCGCGGCTGCCCGTCAGGTCAGGGACGACCTGCTCGAAGGGCTGCTGATCGGCGGCGGGCGCGACAACGGCGAGGTGGGACGGTGGGCCAGGCACCTCGGCTATGACGCCGCCCGGGAGCACCGGGTCCTCGCGGTCGCCTTCGAGGCTGCCGGCCCGGCACGGCCTGCCGGGGCCGCCGTGGCGCACCGGAACCGGGTCGCCGCCGCGATCGAACACTTCTTCACGACCAGGGTGCCCGGCGCGATCACCTCGATCCGTGACGACGAGGTGGTGATCGTGGTTCCGGAGCCGACCGACCAGCACCCCGGCACCGAGGCCGGCCGGCTGGCTGCCGACTGCCGGGCCCGGATGCGGGACATGTTTCCCGAGGCCGTGGTCACGATCGGCATCGGCGGAGCCTGCCGAGATCCGGCCGACATCGCCCGCTCCTACGGCCAGGCGCGCCGGACGATCGACGCGGTCCACCGCCTGGGCCGCCAGGGCCAGGTCGTGGCGTTCGAGGACCTCGGCGTCCACCGGCTGCTGCTGCAGGTTCCCGACCTGGCCGAGCTGAGGTCGTTCGCCGCCGAGATCCTGGGCAAGCTCGGCGGGCAGGACCATCAGCGCGGTGCCGAACTGCTGTCCACGCTCGCCTGCTACTTCCGGGAGAACAGCAGCCCGCAGCGCACCGCGCGCAGCCTGCACGTGCACCCCAACACGGTCGCCTACCGCATCCGGCGGATCCAGGAGATCACCGGCATCCAGCTCGACAACTACCGCGACCGGCTCATGGCCCAGGTCGCGCTCGAGATCATCGACGCCCTGGGAGGCCTGCCATGACCGACCTGCGGACGGCGCTCGGCCGGCAGGTGCTGATCTGCGACGGGGCGATGGGCACCATGCTGCACGCCGCGGGCAACTCGCTGGACCGGGCGCTGCCCGAGCTCAACCTGTCCAACGCCGCGCTGGTCAGCACCGTCCATGAGAGTTACCTCAGCGCCGGCGCCGACGTGATCCTGACCAACACGTTCGGCGCCAACCGGCTCCGTCTGGGAGACCAGGGTTTCGGCGATCTGGTGCGCGACATCAACGTGGCCGGCGCGCAGATCGCCGCGCAGGCCGCGGAGGGAACCGGGCGGCAGGTGTTCGTGGCCGGCTCGGTCTCCCCCGCGGTCACCGCCAGCCAGCGGCGCCGGGTCGCGCAGGCCGAGCGGACCGCGGCGATCCGCGAGCAGATCGAGGCGCTGGCCGAGGGCGGCGTCGACGCGCTGATCCTGGAAACCTTTGGCTACCTCGACGAGCTGGCCGAGGCCACGGCGGTGGCGGCGGAGGCCACGGACCTGCCGATCATCGCGCAGGCCACGTTCGCCGAGGACGGCAGGACGCTCGGCGGAGAGACCCCGCGCGAGGTCGCGACCGTGCTGAGCGGGCTGCCGATCGTGATGCTGGGCACGAACTGCACGCTCGGCCCGCAGGGTGCGCTCTCGGTGGTGCAGGCGCTGGTGCCGCACACCGACCTGCCGGTGAGCGCGCAGCCGAACGCGGGCCTGCCCCGCCGGGTGGCCGGGCACCGGTTCGAGTACAACACCGACGGCCCGTATTTCGCCCGCTACGCGCGCCGGCTGGCAGAGGCCGGCGTCTCGCTCGTCGGCGGCTGCTGCGGCACCACGCCCGCCCAGATCCAGGCGGCAGCCGCCGAGATCACCGGCATGCCCCCGGC
>JASHQP010000592.1 GCA_030039095.1 Streptosporangiaceae bacterium | reverse complement strand
GGTCGGCGGTGCGCTGCACCCAGATCCCGGTCCGCGTCGCCACGCAGGCGTACGTCCGCCGGGCGCACGCGGCGGGCCTGCAGGTCCACGTGTGGACCGTCAACGACCGTGAGGTCATGGCCAGGCTGCTCGACCTGGGGGTCGACGGCATCATGACCGATGAGACGGAGGCCCTCAGGGACGTGCTGACCGCCCGCGGTCAGTGGCATCCGGGGCCCGCGGGATAGCCCGCCCGTAACGGATTTCTGCGATCCCGGGCGGACTGCGCGGTTGGAATCCCCGGCCGGCGGGAATCTTGTCCGGGAACTCACCGTTGTCAACAGGGACGGCTGAGCGCCTGGGAGGCAGCAGACCATGGCCGAACGCGCACTACGCGACACCCGGCTCGGAGCCACGAGCTATGAGAACGACCGTAACACCGATCTGGCGCCGCGTCAGGAGGTGGCCTTCGATTGCCCGAAGGGCCACCGCTTCACCGTGCCGTTTGCTGCTGAGGCGGAGATCCCGGTCAACTGGGAGTGCCGGATCTGCGGCGCGATCGCGGTCACGGCAACCGGTGACCTGCCCGAGCCCAAGAAGGTCAAGCCGCCGCGCAGCCACTGGGACATGCTGATGGAGCGGCGCAGCGTCGCCGATCTCGAAGAGGTTCTTGCCGAGCGGCTGGCGGTGATCAGGGGGCAGCGCGGGGCGGGCGAGCGCGAGCAGGCTCCGGCGCACTCACGCCGCAAGAGCGCCTGACCCGGCGAGCCTACGTACGCGGCCCGGGCCGCCCGCGGAACCAGCCCTGTACGCCCCACTGCGTGACGCGCCAGAACGCCTCGGCCACGATCGCCCGGCTCATTTTACTCGCGCCCCTGGTCCGGTCGCTGAACGTGATCGGCACCTCGGCCACGGCCAGGCCCGCGTTGACGGCGCGCAGCGTGAGGTCGATCTGGAAGCAGTACCCCTGCGACACCACGGTGTCCAGGCTGATCGCGCGCAGCGTCTCCGCCCGGTAGGCGCGGAACCCCGCGGTGGCGTCGTGCACCGGGACACGCAGCATCAGCCGGGCGTAGGTGTTGGCACCGCGGGACAGCGCTTCCCGAGACTTCGGCCAGTTCTGCACGGTGCCGCCGCGCACCCAGCGCGAGCCGATGACCGCGTCGGCGTTCTCCAGGGCGGTCAGCAGCCGGGGCAGGTCCTCGGGCTGGTGCGAGCCGTCCGCGTCCATCTCGACCATCGCGCTGTAGCCCTCGCCGAGCGCCCAGCGGAACCCGGCGATGTAGGCGGTGCCGAGGCCCGCCTTGCCCGGCCGGTGCAGCACGTGGATCTGCTGGTCGCCCGCTGCGAGCTTGTCGGCGAGGTCGCCGGTGCCGTCGGGGCTGTTGTCGTCGACGATCATCAGGTCGGCCGCTGGCACCGCGCTGCGGACGCGGGCAGCGATTGACTCGACGTTCTCCCGCTCGTTGTAGGTCGGGATTATCACGGCTACGCGGCCCAGCGGGCCGCGCGGCGAGCTGGGTCGGTCGGTTTCGCTCAATGTTCCTGCCTCAGCTGGGCTGCGGTCCGGAAGCGGGCATGCCCGCCGGTCGAAAAGAATATTCGATCCCTGGCCCACGGCCGACATCGCGCATCTGGACACGTGCCTGACCAGGCGCTCATGCGTGAGCCATCCGCGGCAGGGAAGAGGGCCCGGGCATCCCTTCGGACCGGAGTTCGTCCCGTCGGCAACGGGCTCGTCCTCCGTTGTCTACTGGGTGCCCGGGCCCCTCCCGGGTCCAACCCCCCGCCCAGCCGGGTCCTGAGGAGCAGCCCCCTTCCTTGCTGCGCCTGGCTCGAGAGGACCAACTGACCCTCTCCTGACACAACACGGTCGGGGCGGCTCACCGCCCCGGCCGGCTGGCCCGGTGCTGGACTGCGCAGAACCATATCGTTGATCGGGGCCTTGTCAACCGGTTGCCGGCTGCTTCGATCATGCTGTGATCACCGCTGAGGGCGGCCTGTTCCCTCTTGTCCTGCGGCGATACGATTGAGCCTCCGCTTGGTTCGTGACAACGGCGCTGTCCGCTTTGCCGGATTAATGAGTGGAGGACCAGAATGACAGAAAGTCCCGAGACACAGGTGTCCGAGACGCAGATTGCGGTGCACTGGCGCGAGGAGGAGTACGTCTACCCTCCGCAAAGTTTCATAGACCAGGCAAACGCCAACGACCCGGCCATCTACGACAGATTCAGCGAGGACAATTTCCCCGACTGCTTCAAGGAATATGCGGACCTGCTGACGTGGGACAAGCCGTGGGACACGATGCTCGACACGAGCAACCCGCCGTTCTGGAAGTGGTTTGTCGGTGGCAGGCTGAATGCCTGTTACAACTGCGTGGACCGGCACGCGGAGAGCACCCCGGACAAGACAGCGATCGTCTTCGTGCCCGAGCTAGAGGACGACGAGCACGTGCACATCAGCTATTCGGACTTGCTGCGCCAGGTGAACGAATTCGCCGCGGTGCTCCGTGATGAGCTGGGCCTGAAGACTGGCGACCGGGTGACGCTGCACATGCCGATGGGCCCCGAGCTGCCGGTCACGATGCTGGCCTGTGCCCGCCTGGGCATCATTCACTCCCAGGTGTTCGGCGGCTTCAGCGGCAACGCGTGCGGCACCCGGATCGCCGACTCGGGCAGCCGCGTGCTGATCACGACGGACGGCTACTACCGGGCCGGCAGCCTCATCGACCACAAGGTGAAGGCCGACGAGGCGGTCGCGGAGGCGGCCAGGCACGGCCAGGAGGTCGACAAGGTGGTGGTCTGGCGCCGTCACCCCGGCCAGTACGCGTCGCAGGTGCCGATGGCCGACGGCCGCGACGTGTTCGCCGATGATCTGCTCGCCGGCCACCAGGGTGCCACGGTCGAGCCGGTCTCCCAGCCTGCCGAGGCGCCGCTGTTCCTGATGTACACCAGCGGCACGACCGGCCGCCCCAAGGGCTGCCAGCACAGCACCGGTGGCTACATGTCCTATGTGGCCGGCACGTCCAAGTACTACCAGGACATCCACCCAGACGACATGTACTGGTGCATGGCCGACATCGGCTGGATCACCGGCCACTCGTACATCGTGTACGGGCCGCTGGCGCTCGGAACCACAACGGTCATCTACGAGGGCGTGCCGAACTACCCCGATGCCGGCAGGCCGTGGCGGATTGCGGAGGAACTAGGGGTAGACATCTTCCACACCTCGCCCACCGCGATCCGGCAGCTGCGCAAGATCGGCCCGGACGAGCCGGCGAAGTACAACTACCACTTCAAGCACATGACCACGGTGGGCGAGCCGATCGAGCCCGAGGTATGGCGCTGGTACTACGCGACGGTCGGCAAGGGCGAGGCGGTCATCGTCGACACCTGGTGGCAGACCGAGACCGGCGGCTTCCTCGGCACCGAGCTGCCCGCGCTGAAGCCGATGAAGCCGGGCAGCTGCGGGCCCGCGGCGCTCGGCATCTTCCCGGCCATCTACGACGAGAACGGTGACGAGGTCCCGGACGGCAAGGCGGGCAACATCTGCATCCGCAACCCCTGGCCGGGGATCTTCGAGACGATCTGGGGCCAGCCCGAGCGCTTCGTGTCCACGTACTACGCCAAGTACAACAAGGATCCGGACAGCAAGGACTGGCGCGACTGGCCGTACTTCGCCGGTGACGGTGCGGTGCGCGCCCCGGACGGCTACTACCGGATCCTCGGTCGCGTCGACGACGTGATCAACGTCGCGGGGCACCGGCTCGGCACCAAGGAGATCGAGTCGGCGGCGCTCACCGTTGACGAGGTCGCCGAGGCGGCCGCGGTGCCGGTGATCGACGACATCCGCGGCCGCATGGTCGAGGTGTACGTCTCGCTGAAGCCGGGGATCGCGGCCAGCCCCGAGTCGCAGGCCAAGGTCAGCAAAGCCATCGAGACCGAGATCGGCAAGATCGCCCGGCCGAAGAACGTGTGGATCGTCCCCGACATGCCGAAGACCAGGTCGGGGAAGATCATGCGCCGGGTGATCGCGTCGGTGTCCAACTTCGCCGACGTCGGGGACGTGACCACGCTGGCCAACCCGGAGGTCGTGGACGGCATCCGGCAGCAGGTGCAGTCCGAGAAGGTGGCCAAGAACCAGGTGCCGCGCGAGCTGACCGAGACGGAGCTCGAGGAGATCAAGAACTTCGGCACCGAGTCCTGAGCAGCTCTCCCGCCCACCCCTCGGCCGGGCGGACGCGGCGTGGGTGCGCCGCGTCCGCCCGGCCGCATGTCATGCGCCGGGCTTTGCCGACGGGTTCATCGCGCGCCGGCGAGGAGCCGGGCCGGCCTGCCACACCAGCCTCTAGCGCCTCAGTTCCCCCCTGGCAGGCCGTGTTCGGGGCAAAAGGTTGCACTCCCGTGATCACACTCGGCCACCTCGGCGCGACCAGATCGCTACGATGCCCGATTATGGCGGCATTGTTCAGCAGGATCATTCCGATCCTGTTCGTCGGCGACCTTGCAGCCGAACGCGATTTCTACATCCGGCTGGGCTTCCACGTGACGTACGAGGGGCCTGAGTACCCCGACTTTACTTCGCTCGGCCACGGATCGATCGAGTTCGGTATCGAGCGCCGCCCGGGGTTCCGGGCTGGCGCGCCGGACCACGTGCTGACCTGGCAGATCGGCGTCTCGGACATCGATCTGGCCAAGAAACGCCTGGCCGACGCCGGCGTCCCGTACCGGGAAGAGCTGATGAGCCCGGCGGCGGACTGGGAGTACCGGGTCCTGCACGCCCGCACCCCGAACGGGTACCACCTGCTGCTCGAGGAGGGCAGCGGCTGACGCCAGGCGGGCCAGGCACGCCGGGGTCAGCCGAGCACTGCCCGGAACCGCTGGCGGACCGTGGCCGCGGTGTCGTCGGGCGGCGCGTCCCAGATGCCGGCGTTGAAGATCTCGACCTCGGCATAGCCGCGGTAGCCGGCCTGGAGCACCTGGGTGGTGATCAGCGCCAGGTCGATGTGCCCATCGCCGAGGTGGCCGCGGCCGAGCAGGACGTCGGCGGGCAGTGGCAGGACCCAGTCGGCCAGCTGGAAGGCGGCGATCCTGCCGCTGGCGCGGTCCAGTTCGGCGGCAAGCTGGGAGTCCCACCACACGTGGTAGGCGTCCACGACGACGCCGACAGCCGCCTCCGGGAACTGCAGCGCCAGGTCGACCGCGTCGCCGAGCCTGGACAGCACGCACCGGTCCGCGCAGAACATCGGGTGCAGCGCCTCCACCCCGAGCCGGACGCCGAGCCGCTCGGCGTCACCGACCAGCTCACCGACCGCGTCGGCCACCATCCGGCGGGCCAGCCCGAGATCCCGGCTGCCGGGGACCATCCCGCCGCTGACCAGGATCAGCACGTCCGCGCCGAGCTCCGCGGCCTCGGCGATCGCGGCTCGGTTGTCGGCCAGCGCGGCCGCGCGGGCGTCCGGGTCGGCGTGCGTGAAGAACCCGCCCCGGCACAGGCTCGAGACGTCCAGCCCGGCGCCCCGGATGGCAGCAGCCGACCGAGCCAGGCCGTACTCGGCGACCTTGCCGCGCCACAGGCCGATCGCCGGGATCTCGTGCCGCAGGCACAAGCCGACCGCCTCATCGAGCGCCAGGTGCTGCACGGTGGCCTGGTTGAGCGACAGCTCCATCTTTCGCCGCCCGCTCACGGTGACCCCTCCGTGAGGTACTGCTCCATGCGGTGGACGGCCAGGTCTGGCTGCAGCAGCGCGCCGGCGTCGGCAGCGAGCTCGAACACCCGGACGAGAT
>JASHQP010000057.1 GCA_030039095.1 Streptosporangiaceae bacterium | reverse complement strand
TCGAGCCCCAGATCCTCGCGGCCGTCGCCGTCGCGGCGGAGCGGGCCGCGGTCCTGCACTGGGCACACACCCCCGGCCCGCGGCCATCGCTGATCGATACCGTTCGCGGCGCCGTCGGCATGGCGGTACGCGGCATGACCGGCCCCGGCTCGAGCCTTGCCTGGCTCAGCCTCTCCATCGCCGCCGAGTAGACGGCTCGTGGGTTACTTCCCGAACGCGCGCTGCAGGGCCTCGTCCCGGTCGCGGATGAAGCGCTGCGCCAGGGCCGAGTTCGGCGCGTGCAGTTCGAACGCGTGGATGCCGCCCGGGTAGACGTGCAACTCGGCTGGCACGTCGGCCTGCAGCAGCCGCTGGGCGTACTCGATGTCCTCGTCGATGAACAGGTCGAGGTCGCCCACGGGCAGGTAGGCCGGCGGCAGGCCCGTCAGGTCCGTGGCCCGGGTCGGCGCCGCGTACGGCGAGACCGCTTCCGTGCCGACCGCGTCGCCCACGTAGCAGCGCCAGCCGATCAGGTTCGACTGGCGGTTCCACACCCTCGGTTCGGTCAGGGCCAGGCTGGCCGGTGTCACGTTGCGGTCGTCGAGCATCGGGTAGACGAGCAGCTGGAAGCAGACGGGTATCTCGCCGCGGTCGCGCGCCAGCAGGGCCAGCCCGGCGGCCGAACCGCCGCCGGAACTGGCGCCGCCGACCGCGATGCGGTCGGGGTCCACGCCCAGTTCGGCGGCGCTGCGGTGGGTCCATGACAGCCCGGCGTAGCAGTCGTCCATCGGGGCCGGGAACGGGTGCTCCGGGGGGCGCCGCCAGTCCACCGACACCACCGCGCAGCCCACCGCCTCCACGATGTGGTCCATCACCGGATCGTCCTGCTCGATCTGCCCGAGCACGTGGCCGCCACCGTGGATCCAGTAGAGGCATGGAACGATCCCCGACTGGTCGGTCGGCCGGTAATGGCGGACCCGCACGTCCGGCGCCCCGCCCAGGCCCGGGACCATGTGGTCGGTGCGCGTCACGGCCAGGCTCGGCTCGACGCCCTCGGTGGCTGCTGCCCGTGCGTCCATCAGCGCCCGGCGCGCGGCGGGGATGTCCGTGAGGTCGAGCGGCGGAAGGTCCGCGAACACGGCTGCGATCTCGGGGTCCAGGCGCCCCATCAGGTCCAAGATTCCGTCCCCTTCCCGTCGGCCGTTGCGCGGCAGGCTCAACGGTATTGCGGACGGTATCCGTCAGCAATAGGTGGCGGGCGCGGCCGCAGGGCGGACGGGGCAGGCGTGGGCGGCGGGGAGGTGAAGGCGACGGGGGAGGCGCGGGCGGCGGGGAGCGATGTGCAGCGGTCGGCTGCCTCAGCAAATACACGGCTTCGTCTTAGTACTCCAGCCGTAGATCGTTATGTTGCCTGTTCCTGGGCTGCTTGTCAGCTCATCAAATATCCCCAGCCACCGGCCAGGGTCTACGCTCGGGCCAGCGGCCACCAGAAGATCATCACGAGTCGTCACAAACCGCGATGATCAGACGGTAGCCGCCCCGTCTCCGGCACCGGCACCGGCACGCCCAAGGTCACGGCTGAAGTACCAGGAGGACACCATGCGACGAGGCGAGGTCTGGTGGGCCGAGTTCGATGAGCGACGGCCGGTCGTGCTGCTGTCCGGAGAAGACCCGTCCGGGTTCCGGGCGATGCAGGTTGTCGCCCCGGCGGATACCGACATCTCCGGGCTGGGAATCGAAGTCGCAGTCGGCGCCAAGGAAGGACTGCCCTTCGACGGCGTGCTGCGGTTCGTGTTCCCGCTGCCGGGCTTTACCCCGTGCACCTGGCTGACCACCCTGAACCGGGAAGACCTGATCGAGCGGGCAGGTGCCGTATCCACCGTCAAGCTCAGCGAGATCGACGACGCCCTGCGCGCCAGCGAGCAAACGGCGCAGTGGACCCCGGCCGCGGTGGCCAGGCTCAGCGAGATCAAGGACTCCGTCCGCCGGCGGACTCAGGCAGACGGAGAAGGAACGGACGCGCACACCAGCGAACGTCGATCTTGTCCGGACGACCGGCGGTCCGTGGCCGCTCAGCAACAAGATCACGATCTACGGCCGGAGTACTAGGCGGCCCAAAGGTTGCGGCAGCGGATCATGAATGCCGTCGCATGGCGCTGACCTGCGCCTTTGGTTGAATATCCCAGTTATCACAATGGCGCAGAGGTATTTTACGAGATTTTGCGTTTCCGGAAATAGAAGTTTGCTTTAAAAACGACAACGCCTTATGCCCGGCCGCGGGCATCGGGCCGCCACGCGAGGTCCGCCCAGCCGGCCGCCGCGGCCGGTAGCGGCCGGGAGCACCGCCGGAGACCGGTTTCAGCGGTTCCGGGCTAACCTGTGACTGCCGCTGACAGCGTTCCGGTGGGAGGCCAGGTGCAGTATCGGATCTCGCGAGTCCTCGCCGGGCCGTTCCTGCATACCCTGTGGCGGCCGGAGATCATCGGGAGCGAGCACATCCCGGCATCTGGCGGCGCGATCCTGGCGTCGAACCACCTGTCGATCGTCGACTCGATCTTTCTCCCGCTGATGGTGGACCGGCCGGTCACGTTCGCCGCCAAGTCCGAGTACTTCACCGGAACCCGCCCGATCGACCGGCTCACCGGCGCATACATGCGCGCCACCAACCAGATCTCGGTGGACCGAGCCCAGGCCAGGGCGGGGCTGGACATGCTGGATGCGGCGCTCGCCCTGCTGCGGGAGGGTGCGCTGTTCGGCATCTATCCCGAGGGGACCCGGTCGCCGGACGGCCGGCTCTACCGGGGCAGGCCCGGGGTCGGCTGGCTGGCGCTCAACTCGGGCCTGCCGGTGATCCCGGTCGCGATGTCCGGAACCGACCACGTGCTGCCGCCCGGGCGCAAGGTGCCCCGGGTCGGCAAGATCAAGATCCGGGTGGGCGAGCCGCTGACCTTCGAGGCCGCGCGGGCCCTGCCGTCGGCCTCCCGGCAGCGGCGTGCGATCACGGACGAGGTCATGAACGCCATCCAGGCCCTGTCCGGCCAGGAGTACGTGGCGATGTACGCATCCGTGCGCAAGGACGAACTCGCCGCGCAGCGCAACGGGTCGGGCCCGGGTCGGTAGCCCGGGGGTCAGGCCTGGGTCGGTAGCCCGGGGTCGGGCCTGGGTCGGTAGCCCGGGGTCGGGCCCGGGTCGGTAGCCCTGGGTCGGTAGCCCGGTCCCGCCGGATCAGTCCTCGGGATCAGCCGGGGGCTGCTCGGGTTCTGGCGTGCCAGGCTGGGCCGCCGGCCCCCGCGAGGGAACCGAGGGGAACGCGTCGAATGTCTCCGTGTTCGCGCCGGGGTTCCAGACGTAGATCGGCCTGATGCCGGGCTCGGCAGCCTCGCCGGCCCCGTCGGCCTTGCCGTTCTCGGTGGCAGGCGCCGCCGCGTCGGCCGCGACCCGGGCCCAGAGCAAG
>JASHQP010000591.1 GCA_030039095.1 Streptosporangiaceae bacterium | reverse complement strand
CGCTGCCGCCGCCGTCACGCGCCCATTTGCCGAGACGCAGCCGCCAGCAGCCGCACCGAGCACCGCCGGCGCCACGAGTTCCCCGGGCTCTGTGGTGTCGACAGCCACCGGCGCGGCCGCCCCCGTTACCAACACAGTCACCCCCGCCGCAGCAACGACCACTGGCCCGCTCACCCCGATCGTGTCGACGGTCACCGGCGCCGTCGCACCCACCGTTTCGACAGCGACCGCCGCATCGACCCCAGCCGCCTCGGCGACGACCACTGCGGCCGCCCCGGTCACCAGTGCGCTGGTCGCCTCAACGATTACGGGCGCCGCCACCCCGGTCATCGGTGCCGTGGCCCCGGTTGTCTCGACAGTCACCGGCGCGGCCGCTCCCGTCACCAGCACCCTGGCTCCCGTTGTATCGACAGCCACCGGGGCCGTCGCACCCATCGTGTCGACGGTCGCCGGGGCCGTCGCACCCATCGTGTCGACGGTCGCCGGGGCCGCCGCTCCGGTCACCACCGCCCTGGCTCCCGTGGTCACCACCCTCACCGGCGCGGTCGCACCCGTCGTAACCACCGCCACCACCGCCCTGGCCCCCGTCGTTTCCACCGTGACCGGGGCGCTGGCCCCGGTCACCACCGCCCTGGCCCCCGTCGTTTCCACCGTCACCGGCGCGCTGGCTCCGGTCACCACCGCCCTGGCCCCGGTCATATCGACGACAGCGAGCGCGCCTGCCCCGGTCACGAGCAGCACGCCCCCGGTCGTGTCCTCCGGTTCAGGGCCGGGCCAGCCCGGCGCGGGCGCATCGAGCACGACCGGGAGCACACCCACCGCGCTTGGCGCGGCCGCGGCCGCGCCAACGGCGCAGCCAGGCAGTGGCGCACCGGCGGCGCCGACGCTGACGCTCTCCTGGCTGACGGCAGGCTCTGGCGGTGGCCCGACGAACGGGGCCGCCGGATCTGGCGGGGCCGGGAGCGGCGCGGGCGGCCTGCAGGCTGGCTTCGGCGCCGGCCTGGCCGCGCTGCTGGCTCTTGTCATGCTGCGGCTGATACGCCGTGCCGCGGCGAAGCGGATATGGCGTTCCTACCTGCCGGAGGTGCCGCCAGCCTAAGTCCTTTCCTTCCCGACCGGTTCATTCCTTCGGCGTCCGGGCCGAGCAATGTCCGGCGCTGATCCCCTCAGGAAGGAAAGTGACAGCACTTGCGTATGTGGACAAAGTCCGCGTGCGTCGTGCTCGCCTGGAGCATCCTGCTGATCGCCTTGACGGCGATCTGCGGGCAGGGATCCGTCCGCCAGACCCAGGCGAACATCCGCATTGCGCGTAGCGCTCAGGTCACCCTGACCAGCACGCTGCACGCCGTCTCGACATCGGTGAGGGCGACGACGAGCCCCACCGGGAGGTACGTCGTGCGGCAGGGTGACACGTTGTCCAGCATCGCCGCACAGCTCAGCGTGCGCGGCGGCTGGCCAGCACTGTATGCGGCCAACCGGTCGCTCATCGGCCCCGATCCCAACGTCATTCTTCCGGGCTCCGTCCTGGTGCTCCCCGGCCAGGAAGGCCCGGTCCGCTACACCGTCGCGGCCGGCGACACGTTGTCGGGCATCGCGACGGCGCTGGCCGTGCGCGGCGGCTGGCCGGCCCTGTATGCGGCCGACCGGGGGGTCATCGGTCCCGATCCGAACGCGATCCGTCCCGGAATGGTGCTCACCGTTCCGGCCCCGGCGGCGCCACCGACCCCGAAGCCGGCGCCGCCGACCCCGAAGCCGGCACCACACCGGCACCCGATACCGCCGACGCGCCATCGGCCGGTGCGGGGCAGGGCGCCCGCTGCCGTGGGCATGCCGCAGTGGCTGAAAATCATGCTGCTGGCCGCCGGCGTGGTCATCGGGCTGGTCTTCCTCACGGAACTGCTGCTGGTGGCGTGGCGCCAGCAGCAGGCTTCGAGGCCCGGCACACCGTTGCCGGCTAACAAGACCCGCATCGTCATGGCCGACTATGGCCGGGTCATCGTCACCTGCAGCAAACCCGACGACACGATCATCGTGCTGCGACCGCCGGGCGAAGACCCGAAGAAGATCCTGGAGGTAGCCCGCCTGGTACTGCCTGAGACCCACTACGCGGGACTGGCGAGCCATCTCGGGCTGCCCGCCAGCTGGCCGATCGTCATGGCCGACTATGACCGGCTGGTCGTGACCTGCAGCAAAAGCGACGACATGGTCGTCGTGCTGCGACCGCCTGGTGAAGACCCGAAGGAGGTTTTGCGGGCCGCCCGCCTGGTAGTGCCAGAAGGCCCGTACGGAGAACTGGCCGATCAGCTAGGAGAGCCCGCGGGCTGGCCCATGGAGTAACCATGTCGACACCGAAACGGGCCGGGGTCGGCCGCCCCCGGCCCCGGTCGAGGCCGCCCAGGGCGGTTGACGGGGCGCCCTCAGTGGTCCGTCCCCTGCGCCGAGGACCTGTTCCGCAGCGACTCGACCAGCGCGGCTACATGGCGCCGGTCTTCGGGCGTCAGCTCGTCGATGCTGGCAATCAGCAGATCACGCTCCTGGTCGCCCGGCTGATCGCTCCCGGTCGGGGCGTCGTCGTAATAGTGCAGCCCGGTGGACTCGGCTGCCGCGGCGCGGACCGCGGAGACCGGCACATCGAGGCCCTTGGAAAGCGCGTCGATCGTGGCCGGGCGTGGCGGCCTTGCCAGGTTCCGCGTGGTAGCGAGCGTGTAGACGGTGGAGCGAGGCAGTCCGCCGCGCCTGGCGACCTCACCGTAGGACCACCCGCGCTCACGCAGCCGCTGCAGGATCAGGCGCTGAAGCGGGTTGACGGGGTGCTCCAGCGCCGCCGCTCTGGGCTGCGGCTGCGTGGGCGGCTCTTGGTCCGCTCCCGCAGCGCGCGCCGTCATGTCCACCAACCTAACCCGGCCGCATTCGGCGGCCCCAGCCGTGTGCCTGACATTGACTGGTCTACGCAGAGCGCTGTACGCTCATCACCGTACAGTACGTACGTGATGGAGCGTACACCTCGTCCGTGGCCCGGCGCCACAGGGGTGCCGGGCGGTTTCCGGAGGCTCCGCGCGTTCGGGAACGCGGGCAAACCTCCCGGGCTGACCGGCCCGGGCGGATCGTTCCCAAGGAGGGAACCATGTCTACCGATGTGACCATGCAGGACCTCGAGCTCGAGACCGCTGAGCTGCTGCCCAGCCGGGAAACCCTGTGGTCCGGTGGTACGTACCACACACCAGGCTTCAGCCAGACCGCGTTCGGGTTCGGCAACGCGAACCAGGTGGCAGTCGCGGGCAGCGGGGACGGAAACGGCATCCTCAACATCCTCAATGGTGACGCCATCAACATCAACGTCCTGTAGCACCTGCGCGGCTCGCACCAACGGCTGCTGCTCGCAGCCCTCGTGGGGAGGGGATGCGGAGCAGTAAGAGGAGGGTCGCCCCGGGTCTCCGGGGCGACCCTCCGCCTTGCGGGGGCGGCCCGGCCTGGCCGTCCCCGCAAGGACCCTACGGGCCGTTCCTGACGTCGCCCCCTGGGCCTGCGCCATAGAGGAGACCAGTCATCGTGACCGCACAGCAGACAGCCACCGGGCGCGGAGCGCCCGCTCCGTCGCCGTTAGGGATGCAGGGGCAGGCCGGCCCGCCACGGTCGAACGATCCGCCCCAGCAGACCGGCCCGCCCCGGCTGGCCGAGGGCGTCGAGCTGCTCGGCGAGTACCGGGATTCCGGATACAGCCGCCCGCCGTCGCTGGTCCGGCGGCCCGATGGCCAGGTCATCCAGATGTCGCCGCTGCTGTACCAGGTCACCAGCGGGATCGACGGTTCGCGGGACGCTGCCGCCATCGCAGATCTGGTCAGCGCCTGCCTCGGCCGGTCACTGACCGCCGGCCAGGTCCGCCACCTGATCACCGCCAAGCTCCAGCCCCTCGGCATCATCGCCGGCCAGGGCTCACCCGCCGCGCCGCCCCGGGCACGGCCGCTGCTCGCGCTCCGGGCCCGGGGCACCCTGCTTCCCGAACGGGGCACCAACGCCGTCGCGGTGCTGCTGCGGCCGCTGTTCCGGTGGCCGGTCGTGGTGGCGGTGGTCCTCAGCTTCACCGGGGTCGACTGCTGGCTGTTCGCCTCTCACGCGCTCGGTGCCGGGCTCCAGCAGATCCTGCGCAGCCCGGTCGGCCTGCTGGCCGTATTCGGCCTGACCGTCCTGTCGGGCGCGTTCCACGAGTGCGGTCACGCGACAGGCTGCCGTTACGGCGGCGCGCGGCCCGGAGTGATCGGTGCCGGCATCTATCTGGTCTGGCCCTCGTTCTTCACCAACGTCACCGACTCCTACCGGCTGAGCCGGGGCGGCCGGCTGCGCACCGATCTCGGCGGCGTCTACTTCAACGCGATCTTCATCCTGGGTCTGGCGGGCCTCTACGTGGCCACGTCGGCGCCGATCCTTCTGCTGGTCATCGTCATCACCCAGGTGGAGATGCTGCAGCAGCTGATCCCGGTCGTCCGCTTCGATGGCTACTTCATCCTCAGCGACCTGGCGGGCGTGCCGGACATGTTCGCCCGCGTCGCCCCGATCGTGAGGACCGTGCTGCCCGGCGGCCGCCGCGATCCCCGGATCGCCGGCCTGCGGCGCGGCACGCGGATCCTGGTGACCTGCTGGGTACTGGCCGTGATCCCGCTGCTCATCGCCCTCGTCGGGTACCTGCTGCTGCACCTGCCCGGGGTCGACCGCGCGCTATGGCGCTCCGTCGCCCTGCAGGCCCACCTCATGGCGGCCGCAGCCACCCGCCACGACTACGCGATCGCCGCCGTCGACGCGATCGGCGCCGCCCTCGTGAGCCTGTCACTCGCTGGCATGCTGTACATCGCGACCGGGCTGGCGCGGCACGCGGTCACCCTGGGCCTGCGCTGGTCCGCGGGCCGTCCGGCGCGCCGCAGCGTTGCCGCCGTGGCCGCGGTGGCCGGCGCGGCCATACTGGCCACCCTTTGGACCGTTCAGGGTGGTTTTCAGGGCTGGTAGTCAGCCGCCAAAGATCCGGTCACAGGCACGCGCTGCGGCCTTGCCGTCGTCCAGCGGGCAGAACTTGGCGGTGAACGCCTCGTACGCGACGCGGTGTGCCGCGGCCACCGCATCGATGTCGCGGATCGCCGACACCACTTCGTCGGAGGTGGAGAGCAGCGGGCCGGGTGCCTCGGCCTCGAAGTCGAAGTAGAACCCGCGCAGGTTCTCCCGGTACTGCTCGAGGTCATAGGTGAAGAAGACGATCGGCCGGCCGGTCGGGGCGAAGTCGAACATCACCGATGAGTAGTCCGTCACCAGCACGTCGCTGACCAGGAACAGCTCGGAGATGTCCGGGTACGCGGTCACGTTGATCGCGAAGCCGGGCCGGGTGCCGGCCGGCACGTCCTCGGCCATGTGGTGATGCCCGCGGATCAGGAACACGTAGTCATCGCCGAGCTCGCGCCAGGCGCGCTCGAGGTCGAGCCGGAAGTCGAACCGGTACCGGCCGGAGGCGTAGTACTGGTTGTCCCGCCAGGTCGGCGCGTACAGCACCGCCCGCTTTCCCTCCGGCAGCCCCAGCCGCTCCCGGACATCGGCGGCGATATGGCCGGCGTCACCGCTGTGCAGTACGTCGTTGCGCGGATAGCCCGACTCGAGCACCTCACCGCCGTAGCGGAATGCCCGGCGCATGACCGGCGTGCTGAACGGGTTGGGCGAAACCAGCAGGTCCCACTTGGCCACGTCGGCGGCCAGCACACCGAAGTACCCCACCCCGCTGATGAACTGGGGCGCGGTGATGTCAAAGCCGATCTTCTTCAGCGGCGTCCCGTGCCAGGTCTGGACGTAGAACTGGCCGTCGCGCTTGTGGTAGTTCAG
>JASHQP010000590.1 GCA_030039095.1 Streptosporangiaceae bacterium | reverse complement strand
GGCATCTCCGCCGAGGTGATCGACCTGCGCTGCCTGGTGCCGCTGGACATGGCGACGGTCCTGGCCTCGCTCGGGCGCACCTCGCGGCTGGTGATCGTGGAGGAGAACCCGTATCAGGGCGGCTGGGGCGGCACGGTTGCCTCGGTGGTCGCCGACGAGGGGTTCGAGCTGCTCGACGCGCCGGTCCGGCGGGTCGCCGCCGCGTGCGTTCCGCTGCCGTTCGCCGACGTGCTGGAGCAGCAGGTGATCCCGACCGTGGACGCGGTGACCGGGGCGGTCCGGGCGCTGGCCGCCTACTGAGCGCCTGAGCGCCTGAGCGCCTGAGCACCGCCGGAGACCCGGCCGGGCGTTAAGCGCTGCTTGAACGTTGCGGCCGTCAGCGCCGAAAGGCTAAAGCGTCCCGCGCCGTGACATAGTCACGTGAATATCTCGGTACGATCGCAAAGCCGGTTCAGGAGATCTCTACTCTGGACGCGGGTTAGTCCTGGTCGTACGGTGTCCCCGGGGCGTATCCATCACAGTGCATGTCGGAACGTATGCGTCCCGCGCGTTCTCATGCCATAAAACGACGTGAGGGGGCCGTGGTCATGGCGCAGATCTCCCCTCGGCATTGGCGCAGCGGTTCGGAGCCGCGCAGAGCCCGATCTCGATGTTCAACGCTGAGAACTGGTATTTCGTGAAGTAGCAGGCGGTTGGTGGCCGTTGCCGGTCACCGCATACGCTGGCGGAAGTGCCGGGCTGAGGCCCGGCGCCCGCGCAGGCCGCCTGGGGAAGGGGCACGTTGGTTATCTTCATGATCCGCAGGGTGCTGCAAGCGATTGTGGTGCTCCTGCTGGTGACGGCGATCACCTATGCGCTGCTGCGGCTCATCCCGGGGAACGTAGCGGTCGCGGTCATGGGGCCGACTGCCTACCGGAACCCGCTGGCCATCGCGCAGTTCGACCGGGTCTACGGCTTCAACAGGCCGTGGTACTACCAGTACTGGCTGTGGCTCGATCACCTGGCGCACGGCAACCTGGGTTACTCCTGGAAGCTGAACCAGAGCGTGGCCTCGCTGCTGAGCAACCACCTGCCCAAGACGGTGTTCCTGGTCGGGGTCTCGATCATCCTCGCGCTGATCTTCGCGATCCCCATCGGGCTGGTGCAGGCGATCCGGCGGAACAAGGCCGTCGACCACTTCTTCAACGGGTTCTCGACGGTCTTCTACGCGATGCCTCCCTTCCTCCTGGGCATCCTGCTGATCCTGATCTTCGCGATCAAGTTCCCGATCTTCCCGCCCGAGGGGCCGCAGGGCGAGGGGGTCGCGGTGCTGTTCTCGAACTTCAACGCCCTCGTGCTGCCGATCGCGTCGCTGACGCTGCTCACGATCGCGCTGTTCAGCCGCTACATGCGCTCGTCGGTGCTCGACAACCTCACCGAGGACTACGTGCGCACCGCCAAGGCCAAGGGCGCCAGCGACCGCCGCGTGCTGCTGCGGCACGTGCTGCGCAACTCCCTGATCCCGATCGCGACGCTGCTGGGACTGCTCCTCCCGGCGGTGTTCGCCGGGGCGCTGATCACCGAGTCGGTGTTCAACTACCCGGGGATGGGCTACCTCTTCTATCAGTCGGCGCTCAATCAGGATTACCCGGTTCTGCTGGGAATCACCGTCGTGGTGGCGGTGGCGACGGTCGTGGGGTCGCTGCTCGCCGATATCGCGTATGCGGTACTCGACCCGCGGGTTAGGTACGTGAGCTCATGAGTCTGGGGAGTATGCCGCCGGAGCCCATCCCGACCAACGAGCCGTCGCCGGTCGGTGTGGTCATCCCCACGGAACCGGAGACCGCGCAGGCGGTCGCCTCGGGGATGCTGCCCGCGGGCAAGCCACGCTCCACGTTCCGGCGCGGGCTCGAGGTGTTCCTGGAGAACAAGCTCGCCGTCACCGGCGTGTGCATCTTCGTGTTCATGATCTTGTTCTGCTTCGTCGGGCCCCACATCTACGTCACCAACCAGCTCACGGTGGACTTCGCGCACGAGGAACTGCCGCCGTCGGGCGCGCACCTGCTGGGCACCGACGCGAACGGGTTCGACGTGCTCGGCCGGCTGATGGTGGCGGGCCAGATCTCGCTCGAGGTCGGCATCGCCGCCGCCCTGCTGGCCACCGTCGTCGGCGTGCTGTGGGGCGCGGTCGCCGGGTACATCGGCGGGTTCGTCGACGCGTTCATGATGCGCATCGTGGACGCGATGCTGTCGATCCCGACGCTGTTCCTGGCGCTGGTCGTGGTCTCGATGGTCACCCCGAGCAAGCCGGTGCTGATCCTGGTGATCGCGCTGACCTCGTGGCTGACCACCTCGCGGCTGGTGCGCGGCGAGGCGCTGTCCCTGCGCACCCGCGACTACGTGCAGGCGATGAAGGTGATGGGCGGGGGCAACACCCGTGCGGTGCTGCGCCACATCGCGCCGAACGCGGTCGGCACGATCATGGTAAACGTCACGTTCCAGGTCGCCGACGCGATCGCGTTGATCGTGTCGCTGAGCTACCTGGGGCTCGGCATCCGCCCGCCGCAGCAGGACTGGGGCGGCATGCTCTCGAACGGCGTCCAGTACGTCTACGACGGGTACTGGTGGCTGATCGTGCCGGCCGGGTTCTGCATCGTGATCGTGATCGCTGCGGCCATCTTCATCGGTGAGGGGCTGCGGGACGCGGTCGAGGTCCGGCTGCAGCGCCGGTAAACGGAAGAGCAACCGCCAGCGGACCCGGGGCGGGACCGATGAACAACATACGCATCAACGCGAGGACACATGGCACCACTGCTGGAGATTGAGGACCTGCACACCGAGATCCGGCTGCGCAGCGCGACGGTCCACGCCCTGGACGGCGTCAGCCTGAACGTCGAGGCGGGCGAGTGCCTCGGCATCGTGGGCGAGTCGGGCTGCGGCAAGACGATGACGGCCCTGTCGATCATGCAGCTGCTGCCGCCCGGCGGGCACATCGTCGGCGGCAGCATCACGCTGGCCGGGCAGGAGATCTCCGCGTTCGACGACGACAAGATGCAGCACATCAGGGGCAACGAGGTCGGGATGATCTTCCAGGACCCGATGACCTCGCTGAACCCGACGATGACCGTCGGTGACCAGATCGCGGAGACCGTGCTGCTGCACCGGGGCGCGGATCACAAGACCGCAATGGCCCGCGCGATCGAGGTCCTCGGCCTGGTGGGGATGCCGCGCCCGGCCGAGCGGGTGAGCAACTACCCGCACCAGCTCTCCGGCGGCATGCGCCAGCGCGTGATGATCGCGATGGCGCTGGCCTGCGAGCCGAAGCTGCTGATCGCCGACGAGCCGACCACCGCGCTGGACGTGACGATCCAGAAGCAGATCCTGGAGCTGATCGACGACCTGCGGCGGCGGCTGGGCCTCGCGGTGATCCTGGTCACCCACGACCTGGGCGTGATCGCCGGCCGGGCCGACCGGATCGCGGTGATGTACGCGGGCAGGGTGATGGAGACCACGTCCACGACCCGGCTGTTCGCCAACCCGCGCCACCCCTACACCGAGGCCCTGTTCGGCGCGCTGCCGGAGAAGGCCATCGACGGAGTCGAGCGCCTCTACTCCATCCCCGGCATGCCGCCGGACCTGACCCAGCCGCCCGTGGCCTGCCGGTTCGCGGCCCGCTGCCGGTACGTCCAGGACACCTGCCGGGAGAGCGAGCCACCGCTGGAGGGCGACAGCTGGGACCACGCGTACCGGTGCTTCTTCCCGGTTGGCCAGGCAAGCGACTCCGTCGACACCGCAGCGCTGACGGTCACCGAGGAGCCCGCGCAGCGGCGTGAGCGCGCGATTCCGGAGACCGACGGCCAGCAGCCGCTGCTGCGTACCGACGGCCTGGTCAAGAACTTCTCCGTCACCGCCGGCGCGGTGCTCCAGCGCAAGATCGGCGAGGTCAGCGCCGTCGCCGGGGTCAGCTTCGCCATCCGGCCCGGCAAGACGTTCGGGATGGTCGGCGAGTCCGGATGCGGCAAGACCACGATCGGCCGGCTGATCGCCGGGCTGGAGAAGGCGACCGAGGGGTCGATCGTCCTGGACGGCGAGGACCTGACCAAGCTCAGCCGGCGCGAGCGCCGCGCCCGCAGCCCCAAGATCCAGCTGATGTTCCAGGACTCCTACGCCTCGATGGACCCGAGGATGCGGGTCGGGCCGATCCTCCGCGAGCCGCTGGCCATCCAGAAGGTCGGCTCCCGCCAGGATCAGCGCAACAGGATCGCGGCGATGCTGGACGAGGTCGGCCTGCCCCGGGCGGCGATCGAGCGCTACCCGCACGAGTTCTCCGGCGGCCAGCGGCAGCGCCTCGGCCTGGCGCGGGCGCTGATCCTGCAGCCCAAGCTGATCGTCGCCGACGAGCCGGTCTCCGCGCTCGACGTCTCGATCCAGGCGCAGATCCTGAACCTGATGCTCGACCTGCAGCGTGACCTGGGCCTGACGTACCTGTTCATCTCGCACGACCTGTCGGTGGTCCGGTATGTGTCCGAGAGCATCGGCGTGATGTACCTCGGCAAGCTGGTCGAGGTGGGGCCGTCCGACGACGTGTACTACCGCCCGGTGCACCCCTACACCAAGGGGCTGATCGACACCGTCCCGGTCGCCGATCCGGTCGCCGCTCAGGCCAGGGAGGACAAGGGGGTCGCCGGCGAACTGCCGTCCGCGATCAACCCGCCGTCCGGCTGCCGGTTCCGCACCCGCTGCCCCCGCGCCCAGGACATCTGCGCGTCCGAGGAGCCGCCGCTGCGCCCGTTCACCGCCCAGGGCCACCTGGCCGCCTGCCACTTCCCGCTCCGCGAGCCCGAGGGTGCGACGGCGACCGCCGCCGCGCCGTAGCGCGTCGTGACGCTGACCGCGACCGATATCGCCGCGGCGCTCCGCGGGTATGCGCGGCGGCTGCACGCGGTGGCCGGCCCGCGGCACCATGTCGCCTCGCCGCTGGGAGCGTGGCTGCTGCTCGCGCTCTGCGCGCCGGCCAGCACGGGGAAGACCAGAGAGAGCCTCAACGATGTCCTCGGGTGTGACGCCGCCGACGCAGCGGAACTCGCCGCCGGGCTGCTCGCCGCGCCGCACCCGGCGGTGCCCGCGGCTTCGGCGGTGTGGCACCGGGACATCACGACCGGAACCCTGGCCCGCTGGCGCAGTGGGCTGCCGCCGCAGGTCGAGACCGGCCCGCTGACCACCCAGGCCGCGCTGGACGACTGGGCCCGGCGCCACACATCCGGCCTGATCGAGCGGTTCCCCATCGACATCGGCCCCGCCGTCTACCTGGTGATCGCCACAGCCCTGGCCACCCGGGTGTCGTGGGAGCGGCCGTTCGACCTCGCACCCGCCAGCGCCCTGGGGGCGTCGAGCCCGTGGGCGGCGGAACTGGGCCAGGTGCTGCGGACTCCGGAAGGCCCGGGCCACGAGCAGTTCGTGGCCGTGACCCAGGCCGCGGGCGACGTCGCGGTGCACGCCGCGCTGGCCCAGGATGGCCTGCTGGTCGCCTCCGTCGCGGCGGGGCCGGGCGTCCCCGCGGCTGACGTGCTGGCCGCGGCCTACGATCTGGCCCCGGCCCTGGCCACCGGGAGACGGGTGGCCCGGCGGTCCCTGTTCGATCTGCCGCTGGGCGACGGCCCGCTGTGGGCCATCAGCGAGCGCACCGCGCCGGTCAGGTCCGGCGCGGCCCGCGAGGAGCGGTGCACGGCCGTGCT
>JASHQP010000056.1 GCA_030039095.1 Streptosporangiaceae bacterium | reverse complement strand
CCCAGTCGGCGCCCGGCCCGCGGGTTCCGCCGGCCGGCGCCTGCGAGCGCGATGAGCGGGGCGAGCGCTCCAGCAGCGTCACCGACTCCATGCCGAACGCCTCCCGCACCCGGTCGAGAACGGCGGCCAGCGCCTGCTGGCCGCGCAGCACGCTGCCGGCGGCGGTGACCAGCATCTCCGATTCCGCGCTGGCCCTGGCTGCCTGTCTTCTCCGCCGGGCGGCGCCGTCCACCACCGAGCTCGTCACCAGGCCGACGGCGACGAAGATGGCGAGCGCCAGTGCGTTGTTGGCCTGGGCGATCGTCCACTGGTGGATCGGCGGGGTGAAGTAGTAGTTCAGCAGCAGCGACCCGGCGATGGCCTCGAGCACAGCGGGGATGAACCCGCCGACCAGGGCCACCGCGATGACGGCGACCAGGAAGAACAGCACGTCACTGGTCAGGTTGATGCTGCTGCGGAAGCCCGCCAGGGACAGGGTGAGCAGCGGTGCGAGCAGCACCGCCAGGGCATAGCCGGCCAGCCGGCGCCGCAGCGGGAGGCCTCCGCGGACCTGCGGCAGGCCGCGGCCGCGGCCCATCTGCGCGTGCGTCACCATGTGCACGTCGATGTCGCCGGAGCCGCGGATCGTGCGGTTGCTGACACCCGGCCCGGTGAGCAGCGCCGACAGCCAGTTGCGGCGGCTCACGCCGAGCACGAGCTGGGTCGCGTTCTCGGCTCTGGCGAACGTCAGCAGCGCCTCCGGCACGTTGTCGCCGACGACCTGGTGATAGGTCCCGCCCAGGGACTCGGCCAGGCGGCGCTGCTCGGCGAGCGCGCCCGGATTGGCGCCGGTCAGGCCGTCCGACCTGGTGATGTGGACCGCGAGCAGGTCGCCGCCGGACGATCGGGCGGCGACCCTGGCCGCGCGCCTGATCAGCGTGTCGCCCTCGGGACCCCCGGTGAGCGCGACCACCACCCGCTCGCGCGCTTCCCAGGTCCCCTGGATGTCGTGCGCCGCCCGGTACCGCTGGAGCCCCTCGTCGACCTTGTCGGCCAGCCAGAGCAGCGCGAGCTCGCGCAGCGCGGCGAGGTTCCCGGCGCGGAAGTAGTGCGTCAGCGCCGCGTCGATCTTCTCCGCCGGGTAGATGTTGCCGTGAGCCATCCGGCGGCGCAGAGCCTCCGGCGTCATGTCGATGAGCTCGACCTGGTCGGCAGCGCGGACGATCGCGTCGGGGACCGTCTCCCGCTGCGGCACGCCGGTGATCTTCTCGACCACGTCGTTCAGGGACGCGAGATGCTGGATGTTGACGTTCGAGATGACGTCGATGCCGGCCTCGAGCAGTTCCTCCACGTCCTGCCAGCGCTTTTCGTTTCGCGATCCGGGGACGTTGGTGTGCGCGAACTCATCGACGAGCGCCACCTCCGGCCGGCGGGCCGCCGTGGCGTCGATGTCCATCTCCTCGAAGGACGTGCCGCGGTAGGCCAGGCGCTTGCGCGGCAGCACCTCCAGGCCCTCGATCTGCGCGGCGGTGTGCGGCCTGCCGTGCGTCTCCACGAACGCGACGACGACGTCGGTGCCCCGCTCGGCGCGCCGGTGTCCCTCGCCGAGCATGGCGAACGTCTTGCCCACCCCGGCAGCCGAGCCGAGGTAGACCCTCAGCTGGCCGCGGCCGGCCGGGGCCGGCCCGTCGAGGCTGGTCGTGTGGTCCGTCTCGTTCATCCCTCGCCGGCTCGTTTATCCAGGTCCTGCCCGCGTTCTGGCCTTCTCCCTGAACGATAGGGCACCCCGGCTCTGGCATGGCAGGCTCGCAAACGGGGTCCATGCACCCCCGGCCCGATCCCGGCTGCCCCGGTTTGGTGCAAATTGCATCCTTCATATTTCAGGAAACTATCGGTTATCGAGTCAACACTCATTGTTGACTGTTACGCTTCCGGATCGTCACTGCCCCTCCCGATACGTGAGGAAGGCCGCCGTGAAGCTGAGGCGCCGGTCTGTGCTGCTGAGGATTGCGCTGCTGGTATTGGTCCCGCTGATCTTGTTGACTGGCTCGTTCGCCTACACCGCGGCCACGTCGCTGAACAGCGCCCTCACACTGACCCGGTCCACGGTGGTGATGGATCACCTCAGGCTGCCGGTGGCGAACCTGCAGCAGGCGCTCAGCCGCGAGCGTGCGGAGATGATCGTCTACTACATCCGGCCGGCTTCCGCCCGCGCCGCCCTGCGGCGTCAGGAAGCGGTCTCGGATCGTGCCGTCCACGCCTTCATGACCGCGGCGGACTCGTCGGCCGTGCAGCAGAGCGCGTCGGCGGCCGGGAAGAAGGCCATCGCCGTGACCGATGGGGGCCTGGCGGGCCTCTCCGGGCTCCGCAGCAAGATCGCGAGCCGCTCCATCGGGATGCAGCAGGCGTTCACCGCCTACAACAACGTGATCGGCGCCAGCTACCTCGTGCTCGAGCAGGCGATCATTCAGGAGGGCAACTCCGCGCAGGTGCTCCCCGCGATCGCGGTCGTCGAGCTGGCCGTGTCCAACGAGTATCTGCAGCAGGAGAGCGCGCTGCTGAGCGCCAACTTCGCGGCTCACGCGTTCCCCGCCAGCGCCCACCAGGCCTTTGTCTCGCTGGTGGGAGCGCACCGGCTGCTGTACCAGCAGAGCTACGAATACCTGAACGCTCCGGACCGCCGCGACCTGAACCAGGACGTCAGCCCGGCCGCGTCGGCCGCGCTCACCGCGATGGAGAACAAGCTCGTGGCGAGCAGCCCCGGGCGCGGGGCCCTCCCGGTGCACGCGGCCGCGTGGAACGGCGCCGTCACCACGGTGAGCACGCAGACCGAGCACGCGGTGGGGCAGGCGGAAGCGCTCCTGGCGGCGACCGCCCGGTCGCAGGCCGACGCCAAGCTCCGGGATCTCTACCAGACCGCCGGCCTGGGCCTCGCGGCCGTGCTGGTATCCCTGATCCTGACGCTGTGGATCGCCGTCCGGCTGACCCGGCAGCTGCGCGGGCTGCGGGACTCGGCACTGGAGATGGCCTACGTCCGCCTCCCCGACGTGGTGCAGCGGCTGCGCGCGGGCGAGAACGTGGATGTCTCCGCGCAGGCGCCGGCGGCGGAATCGGGCGGCGATGAGATCAGCCAGGTCAGGGCCGCATTCGGCACGGCGCAGCGTACAGCGGTCGCGGCGGCGGTCGACGAGGCCAGGGTTCGCCGCGGCATCAACGACGTGTTCCGGAACCTGGCCCGGCGGAGCCAGGCCCTCCTGGAGCGCCAGGTCGCGCTGCTCGACTCGCTGGAGCGGCGCGCGTCGGAGCCAGATGACCTGGAAGGCCTGTTCCGCATCGACCACCTCACCACCCGCATGCGCCGGCACGCCGAGAGCCTGATGGTCCTGGCCGGCGACTCGCCCAACCGCGCCTTCCGGGACGCCGTGCCGTTCGTGGACGTGCTGCGGGCGGCGACCGCTGAGGTCGAGGACTACACGCGGGTCAAGGTGGTCTGCCGGACGTCGGCCGCGCTGGCCAGCCGCGGGGTCGCGGACGTCATCCACCTGCTGGCCGAGTTTGTGGAGAATGCCACGACCTTCTCTCCGCCCAACACCGAGGTCCGCGTCACCGGGGATCTGGTGGCCAAGGGACTGGCCGTCGACATCGAGGACCGCGGGCTCGGCATGGACGCGGAGGAGTTCGCCGCGCTGAACGCGACCCTGGCCAACCCGCCGCTGTTCGACCCGTCGGGCTCGGACCGGCTCGGCCTCTTCGTCGCGGCGCAGCTCGCCCGGCGCCACGACATCCAGGTGCGGCTGCGGTCGTCGGACTACGGGGGCGTGCTGGCCATCGTCTTGATCCCGCCGGCCCTCGTGGTCCCGGCCGACGGCGCGGTCGGCCGGCTGTCCACCCCACCCCGCGAGGTCACCGCGCCGAGGGCGCCGGTCCGGGAGGTCACGCCGTCCGCGCTGGCCCGCGAGGCCACGACGCCGGTCGCGGGAGGGGGCGAGGTCACGGCGCCGGGCCTCGGGGTCGCCGGGCCGCCTGCGCATGCGCGGCCGGTAACCGTGCCGCCCCCGGCCGTGGTCGTGCCCGGCGGGAATGGGTACCAGGGCGCTGTCTCGTCGCCCGTGGCAGCCATGGCACCGGAGGAGCCGCTCGCGGAGCCGCAGCCCGT
>JASHQP010000589.1 GCA_030039095.1 Streptosporangiaceae bacterium | reverse complement strand
CAGCCGAGCCTGGCGCCGAAGCTGTCGCCGAGCGGCAGGTCGTAGTGGGCGGCCGCGCGGCTGATGAAGCCGTACCCGCCGATGCCGATGAGGCCGACGAAATCGTGAACCGGGTCGCTGACCATGGCGTCGGTGAAGTCGATGAGCCCGTTCAGCCGGCCCGTGGCCGGGTCGACGATCACGTGATCGGGGCAGATGTCGGCGTGGATGAAACGCAGCGGGCCGTCCTGGGGCGGCGGGCCGACCTGGCCGGCGAGATACGGCTCCGCGCTGGGCAGCAGGCCGGGCCCGAGGAGCGGCCGGGCGAGGCCGGCGACGGCGGCGAGTTTGGCCCGCCGATTATCCCACGGCTCGCGTTCCCAGCCGCCTGGCGTCGGCGGCACCCGGGACGGGTCGATGCGGTGCAGCCTGCCCAGCAGCGCGCCGATATCCGCGGCAAGGCTCGAGCGCCCGGCCTGTCCGGGCTCGCCGGCCTGTCCGGGCTCATCGGCTTGCCCGGGCTCATCGGCTTGCCCGGGCTCGCCGGCCTGGTCGGCGCCGACGCCCGGCACCGGCCGGTATCCCACGAACGGGTAGGGGAACGCGTCGCCCGGCGTGCCGAAGCGCTCGAAGACCGGGATCGCCGGCGCCAGGGTCTCGGCGGCGATCGCCATGATCTCGATCTCACGGACGAGCCACGGCACGCGTTCGGCACGCCGCGGGAAGCGGAAGATCCACTCGCCGCCGACACAGAACAGCTCGTTGTCCCAGCCTGCGCCGTACCGGGCAACCGGCCGGCCGGCCAGGTCCGGAAACTGCGCGGCCACCAGGCCGGACACGACCTTCTCGTCGAGATGCCAGTCCGATGAGCGCCGGTCCACCCGCTCAGGGTAGGACGCCGAATCCTGAAAGAGGTGGTGTCGTGCCGCGGTTCCGGGGAGACGGCTGATTACTCTTCGTTCATGGCCTACAAACGCTCTGTAAGGTCATTAGCGGCGGCCACGGCCGTGGGCGGCATGCTGGCGATCGCTGCCGCGGCCACGCCCGGCAGCGCCGCCGTCCGGCACCATGGCGGCACCACGGCCCGAACCACAGCCCGCACCGCAGCGCGCACACCGGCGCGCACACCGGCGCGCACCACGGCCCGCGTCCACGCCGCGACCGGGGTTTCCGCGCTGCAGCGGGCGCTGAACCAGCTGGTGGCCATGCCGTACGGCCCTCCCGGCGTCATCGTGATCGTCCAGCACGGCAGCCAGAACGCTGTCTACCAGGCTGGCACGGCGAGCCTGGCCGGTCGCCAGCCGCTCGCCGTGTCCGATCACGCACGGCTGGCCGCCTTTGCCAAGACGTACAGCGGAGCGGTCGCGCTCGCCCTGGTCAGCCGCGGGAAGCTGCGGCTCGGCGACACGATCGGGCAGGTGCTGCCATCGCTGCCGCGCGCCTGGCACCGGGTCACGCTGCGTGACCTGCTGCAGCACCGCAGCGGCCTGCCCGACTACACCAAGAGCACGGCGCTGCGAGAGCGCCTCGAGCGGTACCCCCGCGCGACCATCCTGCCCGACCAGCTCCTGCGCTACGTCTTTGGCAAGCCGCTGCAGTTCCGGCCCGGCAGCCGCTACAAGTACGACAACTCCGACAACGTCGCCGCCGCGATGATGGCCGAGGCGGTGACCGGCCTCAGCTACGACACGCTGCTGCGCACGCTGGTGTACCAGCGGGCCAGGCTGAGCCAGACCAGCCTGCCGTCCGGATTCCTGCTGCCCAGCCCGTATCTGCACGGATACCAGCTCCAGCCCGGCCAGTCTCCGCGGGACGTCAGCGAGGCCCTCACCGCGTCCGCCGCGTGGGCGTCGGGCGGCATCGTGTCCACGCCGGCCGAGATGAACGCCTTCATCCGCGACTACCTGGCGCCGCTCTTCTTCACCCGGCAGACCCAGGGCGCCCAGCTGAGCTTCGTGCCGGGCAGTTCCTCTCCGCCCGGGCCCGGCACGAACTCGGCCGGCCTGGCCGTGTTCAAGTACGTCACGAGCTGTGGCACCGTTTACGGGCACACCGGGAGCACTCCCGGCTACACCCAGTTCGGTGCCGCCACTCTCGGCGGCGGCAACTCGGTCACGGTGACCGCGACCGAGCAGCTCAGCGCCCGCGTGCATCCGCACGTGCTCGCCGCGCTGCGGCACGCCGAACTGCTCGCCGTCTGCGCCGCCAACCCGCCGCGTTAGCCTCTGCGTTAGCCTCTGCGTTAGCCTCTGCGCGAAAACCTGGTCGCAGCGCGTAATCCCCCCTGGTAGGTCGCGCGTCTTACTTGGCGGGGGGGAAACCCAAGGCTGGCAGCCGCTGCACTCGGGCGGCTGCCAGCCTTTACTTATCGGTCCGTCAGGGGTTGGCCGCCTTCACTGCTGCAGGCTGAGCAAGCTGGACATGATGCTGGTTAGTCCGGCCTTGTCGTGTCGCTCACCGTCGAGCCGAGCTGTTGTCCCGTTGTCGGTGTAGATCGCCAGCGTCCGCACGGTGAGAAACCGGGTGCCGTCGTTGCGCAACGCCGTGACGAGCCGGGCGGACTTCGGCTTGGCTTCGGACCGCAGCAGTGCCCATCCGGCGAGGAAGGTCGCGGCACTCGCCTTCGAGACGAGGTCGTACTGGTAGAACCAGGCGAGAGGGCCTGCCTTGCGCAGGTGCGGGTAGTCGCCCGGCGGTGGGGCCACCGGAACCTCCCTGACGAGGGCTTGGACCGGGTCTCGTTCGTCGCCGAGCGCGAACAGGCGAGGGTGGCGGGTGGGCATTTGCTGAAGTTCGCAGGTGACAGCCAGAGCAGGTCGCGACCGTGCTGCCATCGCGACTCCGAGCTTCGGAGAGTATGCGTAGTCCTGCTCGGCCGGTTCTGCATGACCGCCGGGAGCGGCTAGCGGCACGGCGGGCGCCTGGCGGATCAGCAGCCCGCGTTCCTCCAGCTCCTCGAGGATGACTCCTGGCAGTTTCTGGCGGGCCTTGGGCCGCAGTGACGCCCAAGCCTGTGTTGGCGCCTCGTCGAACAGTGCCTGCTTCGGGCCGCCCAGGACGCACAGGTCCATCGCCGAGAGCATCGTCAAAAAGACGTCATTCGACTGCGCCCGGTCGATCAGCTCGCGCACCTGCGCCGACCTGGCCGCTGCTGCCGCGTCGTCGTTGGTGGATGCTGTCATGGTTACAGGCCCCAGTCGTTGAGGAAAGAATCCCAGTGCCGTGCGACATCGCTGCCGATGGCCTTTACCACCTTGACAGTGCCGTGGCCGATGTCGTTCGCGATGTCGTGGAAAGGCTTCCAGTGGTGGTAAAGGAAGTCGCCAGCGAGGTACACCCCGGTGCCGATCATCACGACCTCGCCCGCGACAGGTATCCAGTCCAGTGACGCGTTGAGCGTTATCAGCCCGGTGTCGACGGCAGCTTCGGTTGCTACCTCCTCGCCGCCTTCGGCGACCGCGTCCTCGGCTGCCACAGAGTCGGCCTCGGCGGTCGCCTCACCGGTCCCGGCCTCGGCGGTTGTCTCACCGGTCCCGGCCTCGGCATCCGGGTCCGTCTCGGCGGGCTTGAACGTGATCAGCTTGCGTGAGAAGCCTTGCTGCAGCAGCATCGCGGTGGCGTTGGAACCCGCGGCGATCCGGTCGATCATCGCCATCACACCGTGATCTTGCGGCGAGATCAGGGTGCTGGCGTCGGCCACCAGGCCGAGGCCGGTCAGGACATTCGACAGGCCGCGGATCTCCGCGATGGACCCGGCCGCTCCCTTGAGCCAGCCGGGAGCGTACGCGTTCCACGCGTCGAGCAGGCTTCCGATCCGTTCGGTCTTTCCCGCAAGCTCGATGATCGCATCGCGCCGCGCCACCCACGATGCCCCGCCTGCTATGAGGCTTTCGACGCCCTCGTATTCCTTGCTCAGCTCGGATAGCCATTCGCCGGGCTGGCCTGCCATCTCCTTCAGCAGGTCGATCCAGTGATCGGCGGCGATGGTGTCGAAGGGGGCAAGGATGAACTCGATCACTTTGCGGCCCGGCTCGGTGTGGTCCCACATCCCGGACAGTCCGGATGTGGCGCTGTCCACCTGAGTGGCAGCGGTCCGCGCGGCCGAACGGGCTCGCTGGCCGGCCGTGGCGCTCACCTGCAGCGCCGAGTCCAGCGCGGCCTGACGGCCCGCGGCGGGAGTGCTGTTCGCCTGCTCCACCGCCGACCTGACCTGCTGCTGCGCGGCGGCCAGCGTCTGAGCGTAGGTACCGACGGCGGAGCTTATCTCCCGCAGCGAGCCCGGAACACGTTGTGAGGATTGAACAATGCCGGTGCAGAACTGCCGGTAGCTGTCAGATGCCGAGCCGGTCCACTCCGCCCGGTCGGCTGCGTCGGTGGTCGTCTTCCTGGTTTCGCCTATCAGGCTGTCGAACGCGTCGGCGCAGTCGGTCAGTTGCCTGGCCCAGCTTTCCAGTGCCGCAGGATCACCGGCCGGAAGTGGGACCACGACCTCGCTCATCGGGTCCGTCCCGGCAGCGGTGGCATGGCTTTGACGGCGCTGCTGTCGGCGGCCTTGTAGTTCTCCGCGCAGGCTCGCAGCGACTCGGCTGCGTACCCGAGCACCACGACCAGCTCGCCAACGGCTTTGGCCGCTGCAGCATCGGCGCCTTGCAGCGCCTGCGACAGCACAGCGTCTCCCGCGGACGCCACGAGGCCCGACATCACATCTGTCAGCCCGGCACCGACGCGCTCCGTCAGTGCGCCGAGTTCGGCGACATCGTCTGCGCCCGCTGATAACGCAGATGGGATAACGCTAAAAGACCCGGCCATCGTCCAGACTGCCCCTCAGCTTCCGTCGCTCCCACCCCGGCGCCCCCGCCGCGCGACAGCATCCAGTCTGTCATGTTACGGCAGCTTTTGGCAGGCGCCCGTGAGTCCCTGCCGGCAGCCACAGTCGCTGTAAGTGCTGTGCGGCTGCTGTACGCCCGGGGCATTGCGTAACGACCGCTGAATCCGGGCTGCGCATCAGGCGGAGCCACCCGCGATCTCGTAGGACCACAGTTCGCTGCTGACGCCGACCGCGGGCGGTGCCTCGCCGCCGCTGCGCTCGGCCGCGGACCGGTGCCCGTGGCTGAACGCGGGGGAGTTCACCCAGGCGTCAAACGAAGCTTGATCACGCCATCGCGTCACCACGAGCCACGTGGTGCGTTCGTCGGTCGGCTTGAGCAGCTCGAAGCCCTCGAATCCGTCCTGATCGTCGACCGCGCCCGCCCGCTGGGCGAACCGCTGGGCCAGTTCGTCCCCGCTGTCGGCGGGAACGGTGATCGCATTGATCTTCACAACGCTCATGCCCCCGATGATGCCAGCCCCGATCCGGTGCCGCGGTCGTGTGGCTTAGCCGTCACTCTCCGTAAGTCGGACAACCGCCGACGTGCCTAGAGCATCATGCAATGGATTGATGTAGGGGATCGATCCGTGTGGCCCCGGCTGGCGATCCTGAGGAGTGGATAGGGCATTGGCTTCGGCTACGCGACCCGCTGTCCGTGAGCCCGCCCGCGCCGCCACCCGCGCCCTCGTCACCTGACCGCCCCCGGATGGTGCGGAACCCCGCCCCAGCCGCTGCCCGTCGAGCCGTGGGCACGCGCCTGCATCGCCCTGACGCGGGGGCGGCGGATCAGCCGCACGGGGTGGCGTGTCGTTTCGCGTCCGCCCCGCCGGCGGCACGCTCAGCGGACTCGCGGTTAGTGCGCCCGGGCGCGCTGGGCTGCACTGCGGCGGGCTCGGGCATCGTTCACACCGGGACGCAAATCGAAAGGAAGACGCAGCCTTGACGCGGTGTTTGAACGACGTTATTCTTCCGGAAA
>JASHQP010000588.1 GCA_030039095.1 Streptosporangiaceae bacterium | reverse complement strand
CTTCACCGCTGCGGCGGCGGGCGCCGTGGCGTCGGGTGGTGCCGGCATCTGCGCCGTTGCGTCGGCGGGTGCCGTGGCGTCGGGTGGTGCCGGCATCTGCGCGGCTGCGCCGGCGGGCGCCTTGGTTCGCGGTTCCGGCTTCTTCTGGCCCTCTCCCGCCGCGGCCGCGGCCTGCCGCTGCTCGATGGCCTGCAGGCGGTTGCGCACGTCGAACGGCACGATCGTGGCCGCGGCGTGCGGGATCCGGCTGACCACAGCGGCGATCTTGTCTGCGGTGCGGTCGTGCAGCAGCCTGCCGAGCAGCGGTGAGTAGCCGCGCCGCGGCAGGATCGCGGTCACGCCCACCCCGGGCAGCGCGGCCTCGGCGCTCACCAGTTCCGCCGCGCACCGGGCCAGCCTGCGGTCTGCGCAGTCCACAAAGTCGAGCGGTATTCCGGTGTTCGCGGCCACCCAGTCCCGGCGCAGGATGTCCGCCTGCACGTTGTCGATCACGAAGTGCACCGCGTGCAGCGTGGTGGCCCGCAGGCTCCGCGCGTAGCGCAGCGCGGCGATCGTGGCCAGGTCGAGGTCGTCGACGAACACGAACACCGTGCGGCGGGAGTACGTGGGTGGATCCGGCGGCCTGGGCCTGGTGCTGATCCGGGCCAGGACCCCGGCCTCGGTCTTGTACTGCCGGTTCAGCCGGATCAGCGTGGGCACGCCCACGATGAACAGCACCAGCACCAGCCAGGCGCCCTCGGTGAACTTCACCACGACGAAGATCAGCACCACGACCGCAGACATCACGCCCGCCGAGAAGTTGATCACCAGCCGGCGCCGCCACGCCGATTCCCGCGTCTTGTGGTGGTATCTGGCCATGCCGAACCCGGCCATCGTGAACGCGGTGAACACGCCGAGCGCGTAGAACGGGACCAGGCTGTTGACGTTTGCCCCGACCACGGCCAGCAGGGCGCACGACAGCACGGCCAGCACGATGATCCCGTTGGAGAAGACGAGCCGGTGGCCGCGCTTGGTCAGCCAGCGCGGCAGGAACGCGTCCTCGGCCACGAAGCTGGCCAGGAACGGGAAGCCGTTGAAACTGGTGTTGCCGCCCGTGTAAAGGATCAGCGCGGTGGCGGCCTGGACGAAGATATACATGATCTCGCCGATGGGCGTGTGCCCGAAGACGATCTTCGCCTCCTGCGAGATCACCGTGGGGACGCCGCTGGTGTACGGCGCCGCGTGTGTGGCATGAGCCAGCCAGGAGATCCCGGCCACCAGCGAGCCGAGGATCAGGCCCTCGGCCGCCAGCACGCGGCGGGCGTTGACGCCCTCCGGTGGGCGGAACACGCCGACCGCGTTCGACACCGCCTCGATGCCGGTGAGCGAGGAGCCACCGTTGGCAAACGCGCGCAGCAGCACGAACACCATCCCGAACGCGATCAGCCCGCTCAGCGAGTGCCCGCTGTGGTACCCGTACTGCCCCTTCACCGGATAGGCGAGGTGCGGCAGGTTGCCGATGATCTCGCGGACCAGCCCGATGATGATCATGAGAAGGGCCGAGCCGGCGAACAGGTAGGTGGGGGTCGCGAACGACCGCCCGGCCTCCCGGATTCCGCGCAGGTTGCCGTAGCACATCGCGATGACCACGGCGATCGAGATCACCGTGATCAGCGTTGGGTTGTCGATCGCCGTCCAGGCGGACGCGACCGCCGCCGTGCCCGCGGCGATCTGGACGGCCACCGTGACCACGTAGTCGATCAGCAGCGCGACCGCGGCGATCTGCGCCACCTTTGGGCCAAAATTCTCCCGTGCGACCACATATGAGCCGCCGGTCCTGGTATAGACGGTGACGACCTCGCGGTACGACAGCACCACCAGGGCCATGACGAACAGCACGACCCCGGTCAGCGGCAGGATGAGCGTGAACGCCGTGACGGCCAGGCCCGCCTTGAGCAGCTCGATCAGGATTTCCTCGGTGCCATAAGCCGAGGAAGAGATGGCGTCGGGGGTCAGGACCCCGAGCGCCAGCGGCTTGGACAGCCGCTGCTCTCCGAGCTGCTCATTGATCAGCGGACGGCCGAGCAGCCGCCGCTTGAGCGTGTATCCGAGCCCCTCGGCGAGGTCCCCCTCACCACTCAGGAGACCCGTCGCCCTGCGCATCGCCACGACGCTTGCGCCCTCCACCTCAAACAACGCTGACGTGGCCTTCATACCATCGCGGTGGCCCGCGGCGGGAGCCAGGCCTGGCCGGCAATCCCCTGACGCGGCGCCTGCGGGCCAGGTTAACCAGACGTTCACCTCGGCGGGGAAGGCTGGTTGGCCGAAGGGGGGTACCCGGGCTGGGGTGTTCGCGTGGCAGGGTGTCACGGTAAGACCGTGATCCGGGTAGGACTACGGCACCGAGCCGACCCATCTGGGAGGCAATCCCGATGACCGCGACACCGGCGGCTCCGGCCCCGAGAGCCGGCCAGGCCGGCACCCTGCACCTGTCAGAGCTGCTGCGGCGGCCGATCACCGACCGGGGCGGCGAGTCGATCGGGCGGCTGTCCGACCTCATCGTCCGGCTGCGCGGGGCCGATAGCCCGCTGGTCACCGGCCTGGTCGCGACCGTGGGCGGCCGCGAGCTCTACGTGCCGATCGAGCAGGTGTCCTCGCTGGGCAGCGATGAGGTGAAGCTCACCAGCGCAAAGCTCGATCTGCGCCAGTTCGAGCGCCGCGACGGTGAGGTGCTGCTGCGCGCGGACGTGCTCGGCCACCGGCTGATCGACGTGGAGAGCGCCCAGCTGATCAAGGCAGGCGATCTGGAGCTTGTGCAGCCGGGCGATGACTGGGTGGTCGCCGGGGTAGACACCCACCGGCAGGCGCGGTGGCTCTTCGGGTCCGGGCACGGCGAGCCCAGCGAGCATTCGTTCCGGGAGTGGGCCAAGTTCGAGCCGCTGATCGGTCACACCGGCAGCGCGCTGATGCGCGGGCCGTTCGCCCGGATCCGCAGGCTGAAGCCGGCCCAGATCGCCGACCTGATCGAGAACGCCTCCAAGGAGGAGGAGACCGAGATCCTGGGCCAGGTGCACGCCGACCCGGAGCTCGAGGCTGACGTCTTCGAGGAGCTGGACGAGGACCTGGCCACTCGGCTGCTCGGCGCCCGGACCGACGCGGAGATCGCCGAGGTGCTGTCGCGGATGCGCGCCGACGACGCGGCGGACGCGATCGCCGAACTGCCGCAGCGGCGGCGGCAGCCCGTGCTCGACCTCCTTCCCCAGGGGCAGCGCACCAAGGTTCTGACGCTGATGGGCTTCAACCCGACCAGCGCGGGCGGGCTCATGGGGGTGGACTTCCTCGCCGTCGACTGCGACACGGTGGCTGGCGAGGCGCTGGCGGCCGTCGCGCGGTCGGCGAGCCTGCAGCCGGAGGCGCTCACCAGCGTGCACTGCATCGACCATCGCGGTCGGCTGTGCGGCGTGGCCCGGCTGGTTTCCCTGGTGCAGGCGGAACCCCTGACGCCGATGAGAGAGATCTACGACGACGATCCGGTCCGGGTCGGGGCGGATACCGACGTGGTTGACGTGGCTGTACTGATGAGCGACTACAACTTGATCACGATCCCCGTCGTTGACGAGCGCCGCAAGATGATCGGCGTCATCACGGTCGACGACGTGCTCGAGGTCACGCTGCCGGACGACTGGCGGCGCCGGGAGGCCGCGCAGCCGCCCGACGCGCACCACGGAGATCCAACGTGAGCGACGCGCACCCGCGCGACCCCGCGCACCCGCGCGACCCCCCACCCCGTCCAGAAAGCCCGCAGCAGGCCAGCCCGCAGCAGCAGGCCAGCCCGCAGCTCACCCACGAGAACGCCGTGGCCAGGCCGGCCGCGGTGCTCGACGAGGCGCACCTCGGGGACATCGAGGGCGCGCTCGGGCGGATCCGGCTCGACGACGATCAGCGCTCCGGCTGGAAGCGGCAGCTGGTCACGTTCCTCGCGATCATCGGGCCGGGCCTGATCGTCATGGTGGGCGACAACGACGCCGGCGGGGTCGCCACCTACGCCCAGGCGGGGCAGGACTACGGCTACAGCCTGCTGTGGGTGCTGCTGCTGCTGATCCCGGTGCTGATCGTCAACCAGGAGATGGTCGTCAGGCTCGGCGCCGTCACCGGGGTCGGCCACGCCCGGCTGATCAACGAGCGGTTCGGCCGGTTCTGGGGCTGGTTCAGCGTGGGCGACCTGTTCCTGCTCAACTTCCTGACCATCGTCACCGAGTTCATCGGGGTCTCGCTGGCGCTGAGCTACTTCGGCGTCAGCTCGTACATCTCGGTGCCCGTCGCCGCGGCGGTCCTGATCGGCATCACGATGAGCGGGAGCTTCCGGCGCTGGGAGCGCTCGATGTTCGCGTTCATCGCAGTCAGCCTCGTGCTGCTGCCGCTGCTGATCCTCTCGCACCCGCACTGGGGGCAGATCGGCTACCACTTCGTCGTGCCCAGCGTGCAGGGGGGCGTCAACTCGACCGCTGTGCTGCTGATCATCGCGATCGTCGGCACCACGGTTGCCCCGTGGCAGCTGTTCTTCCAGCAGTCGAACGTGATCGACAAGCGGATCACGCCCCGCTTCATCAAGTACGAGCGGGGCGATACCACGCTGGGCGCGTTCGTCGTGGTCATCGGGGCCACGGCGATCCTGACCGTCGCCGTGTACGCGGCGGTCAGCACCGGCCGGGCCGGGCACTTCACCGACGCGCTCGGGATCGCCGACGCGCTTCGGGTGCACAGCTACGTGCTGGGCGCCCTGTTCGCGATCGCGCTCCTGGATGCGTCGATCATCGGGGCGGCCGCGGTGACCCTGTCCACCAGCTACGCGTTCGGCGACGTGTTCAACCTGAAGCATTCGCTGCACCGCAGCTTCCGCGACGCGAAGACGTTCTACGCCACCTACGCCGCGATGATCGTGGCCGCGGCCGGGATCGTGCTGATCCCGCATGCTCCGCTCGGGCTGCTGACCGAAGCCGTGCAGGCGCTCGCCGGGGTGCTGCTGCCGAGCGCCAGCGTGTTCCTCCTGCTGCTGTGCAACGACGCGGAGGTCCTCGGCCCGTGGATGAACCGCCGCTGGCTCAACGTCGTCGCGGGCGTGATCATCGCGGTGCTTCTGGTGCTGTCCGGCACCCTGGTGATATCGACGCTGTTCCCCTCGTTCAACTCCGGGGCGATCGCGATCTGGCTGGCGATCGGGATGGTGGTCGCCGGCATCACCGCCACGATCTATCTGCAGATGACCAAGTCGCGCCGCCCGCCCCCGTCGCCGCACCCGGCCAGGGAGATGACCGCCGCCGAGCGTCTCAACTGGCGCATGCCGCCGCTGGCCCTGCTCGAGCCGGTGCAGTGGTCGACGGGCACGAAGCTCGGCGTGCTGACGCTGCGCGGCTACCTCGTCGTCTCGGTCCTGCTCCTGATCGTCAAGGCCGTCCAGCTGGGCACCGGCCACAGCTGACCGCGCCCGGCAGCCCGGCCGGGGCAACCCGCATCCCGCCCTCCTGCCGCCGATCCAGACATGGCTCCCGCCACAGCCCGAGTATCGGCACGACCGGAAAAAGCGAATCAACCATCCGAAATAGAGACTGGCCCGAAACCCCTCCCGTGACCCTGGATCAGATCACAATATAAGGGACATTCTGGCCGTTCTGGCCGGGCTGCCAACCGGGAGCCATTAGTGTCGCCGGCGCGGCGCTGTCGCTCTAACAGCAGCGGCGGGCCGGCGACACTGCTGCTCGCGCCTCGCGGGCGGGTGGCGCGGGTTCCCGCGGGCGGGTGGCGCGGGTTCCCGCGGGGGGCGGGGCGGGTTCCCGCGGGCGGGGGAGCGGGTTGCTGCGGGCGGG
>JASHQP010000587.1 GCA_030039095.1 Streptosporangiaceae bacterium | reverse complement strand
GCGCCACCACGCACCGGTTCCGGCCGGCCTGACCCACACGTTTGCGGGCGCAACGCACGCACCTCCCGGCACCCGAATATCATGCGGGGATTCCCAGACCCGGTACGCGGCAGGTGGTGACGAGAGTGGCGGACGCGCTGCGTATCGAGCCAGGGGACCGGGTGGTCGTCACCGGGGCCACGGGGTTCATCGGCTCGGCGGTCACCCGGGCCGTCCAGGCGCGCGGCGCGGAAGTGATCGCCCTGGTCGCGCCCGGCGTCGACGACCGCAACCTGGACGGCACCGAGGCCAAGCGCGTGGTGGCCGACATCCGCGACGAGGGTGCGGTCCGGGCCGTCTGCGCGGGCGCCCGCTTCGTGTTCCACCTGGCCGCGATCTACCGTTTCTGGGCGAAGGACCCGCAGGTCATCTACGAGGTAAACGTCGGCGGCACGCTCAACATACTCGGCGCCGCTGCGGCCGCGGGCTGCGAGCGGCTCGTGTACACCTCGACGGTGGGCGTGCTCGGGCTGGACGGCACCAGGCGCGGGCGCCCCGCCGACGAAACCTGCTACGCCGACGTCGGGCACCTGTTCGGCCACTACAAGAGGTCCAAGTTCATCGCCGAGCACGAGGTGCTGAGGGCCGCTGCCCAGGGTCTGGATGTATGCCTGGCACTCCCGACGTTCCCGTTGGGGCCCCGTGACGTGACCCCGACACCCACCGGGAAGGTCGTGCTCGACTTCCTCAACGGCCGGATGCCCGGATTTGTTGATACCGCCCTGAACGTGTCGCACGTGGATGATCTGGCGAACGGTCACCTGGCCGCGCTGGAGTGCGGGCGCGCCGGCCGCAGCTACATCCTGGGCGGCGAGAACCTCTCGATGCGGGACCTGCTGCAAACCCTGGCGGACTGCACGGGCCTGCCGGTGCCCCGGCTCGGGGTGCCCCGCGCCGTGGTGGTCTCGGCGGGCCTCGCCTCGAACCTGATCGAGGGCAAGCTGCTGCGGCGCGAGCCGCACGTGCCGCTCGAGGCCGCGCGCATGTCGACCACGAGAATGATCTTCAGTGACGCGCGGGCTCGCACCGAGATCGGCTACACCTCGCGGCCCGCCCGCGAGGCCGTCATGGAGTCGGCGCGCTGGTTCGCCGACAACGGGTACGTGTCGCCGGCCCGCTGCGCCGCCATCCGGTGGCAGGAGCGCTCTGTCCGCTAGTCCTCAGGCGGCCCGAACAGGACGGTCGGCTGCGCGACCGCGCGGCGCCGGTCCCGGCGGCCGGTTCGCTGTAGCCACTCGGCGTTGCGAGAGCGCAGGCCGAGAAGCCGGCGCGCAGCAGACCGGGCTGCGCCGTTTGCGGTCTCTCGGTCAGGGTCCACGCACGTTCCTCGTGCCAGCTGGCCACGCTGACGAGCGCGACCAGGATGAGCAGTACGCACAAAGCGATCGCGGCGAAGACGAACAGGGCGACGATCATGCCCACCTCCCAGCGGCAGTGCCACCCGTGCGGTAGGGATAGCCGTCGCCGCTGCTGCGGGCGCATGCGGGGCGGTCAAGTCAGCTGGGCCCGATGCCGCCTTCCGCGCACTGGTTGCGTCAACGCGGTAGGCCAGTGTGGTCGTTGCCGATGATCTCCTCTGGCGCTCGGTCATCGGCAACCGGCAGAGCTGCCACGTGTGCCGCCAGGCGCGCGAGTTGGGTCTTCATGCTGGCCGCGTGCCTGGCGTGCTCGCGGTCGAACCGCTCTCTGAGTGCGAGCACCACGGCCTCGGTCAGCGTCTCGCCTGTCTCGGCGGCCAGCTCCCTGGCAAGGCGGTCCGCCTCGTCGCTCTTGATACTCAATGCCACAGAAGAAGTATCGAATAGCTACCAGACTTCCACCGAGCAGCGATCGACGTGTGGCAGTGGGTGTAGGACGGCCAGCTCGTTGCGGATACAGTCGGCCTTGTGCTGGTTCAGCCGCCCAGCCAGGGCGGTTGTCGTAAGAGGGAACCCGGTGCGAATCCGGGACTGCCCCGCAGCGGTAAGCGGGAACGACCGCCGTCATTCAGCACTGGGCACGTAGCTGCCTGGGAAGCGACGGCCAGTAGACCGCCGTCGGCGTCACCGCCGCACGGAGTGCCCGCGAGTCCGAAGACCTGCCGGCACGCCGGTCGAGCTCGCGAGGAGAGAGCAATGCGATCGCCTGCTGAACCTGCCACGCCCGTGATGTCGCCGGGTGTTACGTCGCTCGCCATGACCAGCCTTGGAGGGCTTGGTGACTGACGCGATCGCGACTAGCCGCTATACCGGCGGCCTGATCCCGGAGATAGAGACAGAGCTGGCGCATCTAAGCCGGATTACCCCTGGAGCTGCGGAACCAGCGGAGCCTGGGTGGGATGGCATAGCGGAGTGGCCCGGGTGCCGCGTGATCACTGCTGCTATCGCAGGCCGTCTGGTCGGGTTCGTGCTGTGCCTGCCCGGCGACGTGGCCGCCGAACCAGACCTCGCCGCGGTGACTGGCGTCATCACCGCGCAGCCCGGGGTGTTCACCGGTTCCGCGCTGCGGGTGCACTTGATGATCGTCGCTGCTGCGGCAGCGGGCCTCGGCGTCACCGAACATCTGCTGGACGCGGCGCGCCGGGAGCAGGCCGATGGCCGCGTTTTCGCCGTGCTGCCGGGCGATCACCCCGGCAACCGGATCGCGCGTGCGGCCGGCTGGCACGAGGTGCTCAGGACAGGTTCAGGAATGCAGCTGCTGCTGCACCCGGACCACCCGGCCCTGGCCGAGATCCTTCTCCGGGCATGACCGGAGGGAACGGGTCCGAGCCCGGTGACCTAGCGCTGGCCGCCGAATTCCCGGCGGCCACCCGCCAGCAGTGGCAGCGGCTGGTGGCCAAGGTGCTGGGCGTTTCGGGCGAACAGGGCGACGCCCCAGAACGGGAACTGGCGACGCTCACCGCGGACAATATCGAGATCTCCCCGCTGTATGTGGCCGCAGACGTCGGAGCGGCTCCCGGCTACCCGGGGCAGGCGCCGTTCACGCGCGGGCGCACTGCGGCCGGGAACCGTGGCGGATGGGATATCCGGTCCCGCCACGAGCACCCGGATCCAGCCGTGGCGCGAGAGCACGTCATGGAGGACCTCGAAGGCGGCGCCAGTTCCCTTTGGCTGAGCCTGGGCGACGGGCAGATCCCGGTCGGCGCACTGCCGGAGGTGCTCACCGAGGTCTACCTCGACCTCGCCTCGATCGTCCTTGACGCGGGCGGCCGCTTCGAGGAGGCCGCGGAGGTATTCCTGGCGACCGCCGCGTCGCGCCGCGTACCCGCCGCAGCGCTCACCGGCTGCCTGGGCGCTGACCCGCTGGGCGTGCTGGCGCGGACCGGCGCCGACACCAGCCTGGAGGCCGCCGCCAGCCTGGCCGTCCGCTGCGCGGCGGACCTGCCCGGCGTGCGCGCGATCGTCGTGGATGCCCTGCCGTTCCACGAGGCCGGCGGGACCGACGCTCAGGAACTGGGTTGCGCTCTGGCTGCGGGGGTGGAGTACCTGCGGGCGATGCAGGCGACAGACCTGTCCGCCGCGGCGGCGTTCGGCCAGCTCGAGTTCCGGTACGCGGCGACCGCGGACCAGTTCGCGACGATCGCGAAACTGCGCGCCGCGCGGCGGGCGTGGGCCCGGGTCGCTGAGCAGTGCGGCGTCACTGCTGAAGGCGGCCAGCGGCAGCACGCCGTGAGCTCGTGGCCGATGCTGACCCGCCGCGATCCGTGGAACAACATCCTGCGCGGCACGCTTGCATGCTTCGCAGCCGGCGTGGGCGGAGCCGACGCGATCACGGTCATCCCCTTCGACGCCGCGATCGGCCAGCCCGACCGGCTGGGCCGCCGAGTGGCCCGCAACATCCACGCTCTGCTCGCGGAGGAATCGCACGTCGCGCGCGTCATCGACCCGGCGGGCGGGTCCTGGTACGTCGAGAACCTGACTGAACAGCTCGCCGCTCGTGCGTGGGCGCTGTTCCAGGACATCGAGCGGTCCGGCGGGTTGCGCGCCGCCCTGGCGAGCGGGCTCATCGCCGGCCCTCTCGCGGCGAGCCGCGAAGACCGGCGAGACGCGCTGGCGCACCGGCAGGAGGCCATCACCGGGGTCAGCGCATTCCCCCTCACCGGTGAGACCCTCCTGGAACGGCCGCCGCACTGCTCACCCGTGCGGGCGGGCGGCCTCCCCCGCATCCGGTGGGCTCAGTGGCACGAGGAGCTGCGCGATCGGGCCGACAATCATGCCCATATAACCGGCTCGCCTCCCGCGCTCACGCTGGCTCTGCTTGATGACTCCCGGGCGAGCCGCTCGCAGGCAGAACGGGTGACGGCGCTGCTCGCACCCGTCGGCATCGCCACGGTTACCGCCAGCCCGCCAGCCGGCCCGACCCCCGGCCCGGGCTCTGTGGTCATCGTCTGCGGGGGCGCGGACGCCAGTCCGGACGCGGTCACTGGGGCGGTGCAGCAAGCCCGCGCCCAAGGCGCGGCCGCGGTCGTCGTGGCGGCCGGCGACACGAAGGTGGCCGACGCGACGGAAACGATCATCGGCGATCTCGACGTGGTCGCGTTCGGGGGCCGGATGCTGGACGCACTGGGGGTGGCGTGATGGCCGGGCACTGGGAACTGCCGGACTTCACGAATGCCGAACTCGGCGACCCGCCGCCCGCCACCACGGACGGCGCGAGCAGGTGGCGCGAAGCGCTGGCCGCCACGGAAACCGCCGGCCAGCAGCCATGGGCCACGCCCGAGGGCATCGCCGTCGAGCCGTTGTATACGACCGCGGACCTAAGCGAGCTGGACTTCCTGGCCACCTATCCCGGCCTGCCCCCGTACCTGCGCGGCCCATACCTGACGATGTACGTGAACCAGCCCTGGACAATCCGCCAGTACGCCGGGTTCTCCACCGCCGAGGAATCCAACGCGTTCTACCGGCGCAACCTCGCCGCGGGCCAGAAGGGCCTGTCGGTAGCGTTCGACCTGCCGACCCACCGGGGTTACGACAGTGACCATCCGCGGGTCACGGGCGATGTCGGCATGGCCGGCGTCGCCATCGACTCGATCTACGACATGCGGCAGCTGTTCGACGGGATCCCGCTGGACCGGATGAGCGTGTCCATGACGATGAACGGCGCCGTGCTGCCGGTGCTGGCTCTCTACGTCGTTGCCGCCGAGGAGCAGGGCGTGGCCAGCGAGCAGCTGGCCGGGACCATCCAGAACGACATCCTCAAGGAGTTCATGGTCCGCAACACCTACATTTACCCGCCCGCGCCGTCGATGCGGATCATCTCCGACATCTTCGGGTTCACCTCCCGCCGGATGCCGAAGTTCAACTCGATCTCAATCTCCGGCTATCACATCCAGGAGGCCGGGGCCACGGCCGACCTGGAGCTGGCTTACACCCTCGCCGACGGCGTCGAGTACCTGCGGGCCGGCCTTGGGTCGGGTCTGGACATCGACGCGTTCGCCCCGCGGCTGTCGTTTTTCTGGGCGATCGGCATGAACTTCTTCATGGAGGTGGCGAAGCTGCGGGCCGGGCGGCTGCTGTGGGCCAAGCTGGTCCGCCAGTTCGAGCCCAAGAACCCGAAGTCGCTGTCGCTGCGGGCTCACTGCCAGACCTCGGGCTGGTCGCTGACGGCGCAGGACGTGTTCAACAACGTGGGCCGAACCTGCATCGAGGCGATGGCCGCGACCCAGGGCCACACCCAGTCGCTGCACACCAACGCCCTCGACGAGGCACTCGCGCTGCCGACCGACTTCTCGGCGCGGATCGCGCGCAACACCCAGCTCCTGCTTCAGCAGGAGTCCGGCACCTGCCGGGTTATCGACCCCTGGGGCGGCAGCGCCTACGTCGAACGGCTGACCTACGAACTCGCGCGCCGCGCGTGGACCCACATCGAGGAGGTCGAGGCCGCGGGCGGCATGGCGGCCGCGATCGAAGAGGGCATCCCCAAGCTGCGCGTGGAGGAGGCCGCGGCCCGCACGCAGGCCCGGATCGACTCCGGCCGGCAGCCGGTGATCGGCGTCAACAAGTACCCGGTCATGGGCGGCGACGACATCGAGGTGCTGAAGATCGACAACCGGTCCGTGCGGGCCCAGCAGATCGGCAAGCTCCGCCGGCTCCGCCAGGAACGCGACCCGGCCGCCTGCCAGGCCGCGCTGCAACGGCTGACCGCCGCCGCGGCCCGCCCCAGCGACGGGAAAGACGACGAGAACAACCTGCTGGCCCTGGCCATCGACGCGGCACGCGCCAAAGCCACCGTCGGCGAGATCTCCGACGCCCTGGAGAAAGTGTTCGGCCGGTACACCGGGCACATCCGTACGATCAGCGGCGTGTATCGACAAGAAGCCGGCGCCATGGCGAGCATCGAGCGGGTCCGCACCGCAGCCGCGGACTTCGAGCGTGCCGAAGGCCGCCGACCCCGGATCCTGGTGGCGAAGATGGGGCAGGACGGCCATGACCGCGGCCAGAAGGTCATCGCGAGCGCGTTCGCCGACCTCGGTTTCGACGTGGACGTCGGCCCGCTGTTCCAGACACCCGACGAGGTGGCCCGTCAGGCCATCGAGGCGGACGTCCACATCGTCGGGGTCTCCTCGCTCGCCGCCGGCCACCTGTCCCTGGTGCCTGCGCTCAAGACCGCGCTGGCTGACGCCGGCCGCGGCGACATCATGGTGGTCGTCGGCGGCGTCATCCCGCCGCAGGACTTCGACGAACTGCGCGCGGCGGGCGCGGCCGCGATCTTCTCGCCGGGCACCGTCATCCCCGACGCGGCGCATGAGCTGCTGACCGAGCTGGCCGCCCGGCACGGCACGACGCCATGACCAGGCCCCAGTTCTTAGCGATGCAGCACGTGAATAGGCCAGCGTCGTGACCAGCTCACCGGACGTCGGGCGCTACACCGACGCCGTCCTCGCCGGGTCCCGCGCGGGCATCGCGCGGACAATCACGCTGGTCGAGTCCAGCCGCCCCGACCACCGCATCCTGGCCCAGCGTGTGCTCACCCAGCTGCTCCCTCACGCTGACCGGTCCCGGCGAGTTGGCATCACCGGAGTCCCGGGTGTCGGCAAATCCACCTTCATCGATGCCGTCGGCGGCATGCTCATCGACCAGGGCCACCACGTCGCGGTCCTGGCCGTCGACCCGTCGTCCACCCGCAGCGGCGGTAGCATCCTCGGCGACAAAACCCGCATGACCAGGCTCGCCGCCGACCCCCACGCCTTCGTGCGCCCATCACCCACCGCCGGCACCCTGGGCGGCGTTGCCCGCGCGACCCGCGAGTCGCTGATCGTCATGGCCGCCGCGGGCTACGACATCGTGCTGGTCGAGACCGTCGGCGTGGGCCAGTCCGAGACCCTGGTCGCCGAGATGACCGACACCTTCCTGCTCCTGGCCCTGGCCCGCACCGGGGACCAGCTGCAGGGGATCAAGAAAGGTGTCCTGGAACTCGCCGACATCGTCGCCGTGAACAAGGCCGACGGGCCACACCAGCAAGAGGCCCGCCGGGCCGCCCGCGAGCTTGCCGGGGCGCTGCGCCTGCTCGGCGCGCCCGGCGACGGGTGGGCCACCCCTGTCGTCACCTGCAGCGCCGCCACCGGTGCCGGCCTTGCCGAGGTGTGGGGTCTGGTCGACAAGCATGGGCGCATGCTGGACGACAGCGGCGAGCTGGAGCGCCGGCGCAGCGCCCAGCGGGTCACCTGGATGTGGTCCCTGGTTCGCGACCAGCTCCTGGACCGGTTGCGTGACAGCCGCGAGGTGCACACGATCACGCCTCGCCTCGAAGCCGACGTCCGGGCCGGCACAATAACTCCCGGGCTCGCCGCCCAGCAGCTCGTCGCCGCGTTCCTGCCCAGCCTGACAGATGCCGGCGGCGATTAGCC
>JASHQP010000586.1 GCA_030039095.1 Streptosporangiaceae bacterium | reverse complement strand
AGGATCCCCGCCGCCGTGAGGGTCACCGCCGCCGGCCACCGGGTAAGCCGCGCCGTGCGCTTCGCTGTCATTTGGCCGTCCTCCCATGCGCGCGGCCGAACACCGCTCAGCACCCCCGGGGGCGACCCGTCAGCCCGCTTGCCAGCGTGGTGGACAGCCGTTCTGACAACGATGTCAAAAACGCCTTTGATGTTTCGCTCCCGGACCTCGCGCTGTCAAGGCCTATGACACGGGAAATCGCGGCATATTGGCGATCAGCCCTGTTGGCGGGTATCTGAGCGGATTCGTCTGTGACAACGATGTCGTAGATGCCTCCGCCGTCGACCTGCTGGAACGCGGCCCGCCGGGGGACTCAGGCGCGCGGCGGTATCTCGCCCGAGCCACGGACCACCAGCCGGGTCAGCAGGACGACCTCGCGGGGCGGCGAGACATCGCCCGCGATCCTGGAGAACAGCAACTGTGCGGCGGTCGCCCCGAGCGCGACCGGGTCCTGGGCGACGACGGTGACCGGTGGGCTTACCTTGTCAGCGAGCGCGAACTCGTCGAATCCGATCAGGGCCACCCGGCCGGCCTCGCCCTGCATGGCGTCGATGGCGCCCATGGTGATCAGATCAGTGGTTGTGAACAACGCCGTCGGCGGATCGGCGAGGCTGAGCAGCGACGATGCCAGCTCGGCGGCCGCCGCCCGGCTGCGCGGGCCGTGCCGCACGAGCCGCGGATCGGGCTCCGTTCCGACGTCGGTGAACGCGTCGTGGAAGCCCGCGTAGCGTTCCTGGATGGTCCAGATGTCCTCGCGGTCGCCAAGGTAGCCGATGCGCCGGTGCCCCTGGTCCAGGAGGTGCCTGACGGCCCTGCGTGCCCCGGTGCGGTTGTCCACGAGTACCTTGTCGACCGCCAGCCCGTCCGCGGGCCGGTCCACGCACACGACCTTGGTGCCGCGGGCGAGTTCCTCTGCGAGGAAGCGGTGGCTGCCGGCGACCGGCACCACGATCAGCCCGTCCACCTGCCGGGCGCAAAAAGCGGCGACCACCTCGCGTTCCCTGCGCAGGCTGTCGTTGGAGCTGCCGATCAGCACGACGTAGTTGTGCTGTCGCGCGGCATCCTCGACCGCCGCTGCCAGGGCGGCGAAGAACGGGTTGGCCAGATCGTCGACGAGGAGGCCGATGGTCTGCGTGGGCTGACCCTTGCGGCGGAGCCGCCGCGCAGCCTCGTTGCGCTGATAGCCGAGGCGGCGGATCGCACGCTCCACCTTGGCCGCGGTCTCGGGCATGACGCTCGTCTCGCCGTTCACCACGCGCGACACGGTCATCGGGCTCACGCCTGCGGCGCGGGCCACGTCCCGCATGGTTGGGCGCGCGGTCATCCCAGCACCCGAGTCACCGGAACACGCTGTGTGAGCGGAAGGCGTGGTTTGAGATCGTTACCATGAAAGTCGTGTGAGCGGTCGGCCAGGGGCGTCCGCCCGATGCCGCTGCGCGGGTCGGTGCGCCGCGACATATGCATCGTTCGGGCGACGTTGCCGTGTGCATATATCAAGGCTTGGTACCTTTTTGGCGTCATACCGGGCAGCCCCTCTTGACAGGTGGGGTGACGCGCTAAAGAATCACCACGCGATGTTAACGTTATCAGGGAGAACGGCCCCGGATGACAGAGCCTGTGCTCGAAGCGCGCAAGGTGTCCAAGCACTACGGGCACGTCCTGGCGCTGGATGACGCGGACTTCGTGGCGCTGCGTGGCGAGGTCGTCGCGCTCATCGGGGACAACGGGGCGGGCAAGAGCACGCTCGTCAAGACGCTCGTCGGTGCCATCCGGCCGGATGCGGGGGAGATCCTCGTTGACGGCAAGCCCATCCAGCTGGCCAGCCCGCTCGAGGCGCGCGGATTCGGCATCGAGGCGGTCTACCAGGACCTGGCCCTGGCGCCCGACCTGGACTCCGCGGCAAACCTGTACCTCGGCAGGGAGCTCTACCGGATCCCGTTCGTGCGCGTGCTGAACCGGAGCACGATGCGGGAGCGGGCGGTGACCGCCTTCGCCGAGCTCGGCATCGAGCTTCCCGACGTCACCGCGCCCGTTGGCATGCTGTCCGGCGGCCAGCGCCAGTCGGTCGCCGTGGCCCGGGCTGTCCTGTTCGCCAGCCGGATCATCTTCATGGACGAGCCGACCGCGGCGCTTGGCGTCGTCCAGCGCGGACGTGTGCTCGACGTCATCCGCCGGGTGCGCGACCGTGGCGTGTCCGTGGTGCTGGTCAGCCACAACATGCCCGAGGTGCTCGCGGTCGCCGACCGTATCGAGGTGCTCAGGATGGGCCGCCGCGTCGCCTCATACACGGCGGCGCAGACGTCGGTGGACGAACTCGTCGGCGCGATGACCGGCTCGCTCGAGCTGAGCGGGAACGGCCAAGGGGGTGCGGCGTGACCGAATCGCCGCACGCGGCCGAGGTCCCGGCCGTCCCCGAGGACTCGCCGCGGCGGACGTCAGACGGCCAGCCATCCCGCGCCGCGGCGGGCTGGCCCTCTCTGGGCCGGCGGCTCGCCGGCCGGGTCGCAGCGGCGAGCGAGACCTGGCTGCTGCTGGCGCTGGTCATCCTGATCGTCGTCTTCACCGTGAAGGCGCCGGGCAAGTTCCTGACCCTGACGGACTTCTCCCTGATGGGACAAGACGCGGCGTGGCTGCTGGTGATGGCCGTCGGGGAGACGTTCGTCATCGTCACCGGCGGCATCGACCTGTCGGTCGGCTCGCTGCTCGTCCTGGCGGGCGTCATGACCGACCTGTACTGCATCCACCACGGGGGCGCGAGCGCGAGCTGGGCCGCGATCGTGGTCGGCTGCCTGGTGGGCATCGTGACCAGCTGCGCCTGGGGGGCCGTGCAGGGGTTCCTCGTCGCCAAGGGCAAGGTGCCGCCGCTGATCGTGACGCTCGCCGGGTTCATCGCGGCGGGCGAGGGCGTCGCGTACTTGATCACAGGCGGCGCCGATTTCCGCACCGTGCCGAACCGGCTGGTCAACACCATCGGGCTGGGCAGCGTGCTCGGCGTGCCCTGGCTGATCGTGATCAGCTTCGCGATCGCGATCGTCGGCGGGCTGGTCCTCGCGCTCACGAGGTTCGGCAGGTACACGTACGCGATCGGCTCGAACCCGGAGGCCGCGCGCCGGGCCGGGATCGGCGTGGACCGGCACCTGATCAAGGTCTACGCGCTGTCCGGCCTGCTGGCCGGTGTGGGCGGAATCCTGTCGCTGGCCTCCTTCGACTCCACGACGATCGCCGGGCACGCGTTCGACAACCTCGAGGTGATCACGGCGGTCGCGCTCGGCGGCGCCAGCCTGTTCGGCGGCCGAGGCTCGATGATCGGCTCCTTCATCGGCCTGGCGTTCTCGACGGTGCTGCTCGAGGGCCTGGTCATCATCGGGGTCAACCAGTACTGGCAGGAGGTGGCTATCGGCGCCGCGCTCGTGGCGGCCGTGTATCTCGATCAGTTCCGCCGCCAGCGGCGCGGCAGCGGCCGGTTGCGCTGGGGGGCGCTATGGCAGCTGGGCAGGCAGCGCGGCTGAGGCGGCATGACAGCGGCCGAGGGCTCTCGGACCTATCGCACAGGAGGAACGATGCGGAGCAGACTCACCGTCACGCTCACCGGCGTGGCCGTCATAGCGCTCGTTGCCGCGGCCGCGGCCGGCTGCGGCTCATCGAGCAGCAAAGGCAGCAGTAGCTCGGCGAAGACGATGGAGCTCATCGTCGGGACCAAGAGCGACGACTTCTACGTCACGATGGAATGCGGAGCGGAGGCAGAGGCGAAGAAGCTCGGCGTGAAGCTGACCGTCACCGGCCCGGCCTCGTTCAGCATCCCCGAGCAGAAGCCGCTCATCGATGCGGCGGCGGTGACCAGGCCGGACGCGCTGATCGTGGCGCCGACCGACAGCGCCGCGCTCGACCCGGACCTGCTGAAGGTGCAGCGGACCGGGACGAAGATCATCTTCGTCGACACGTCGGCGGCCGACCCGTCGATCGGCCTGTCCCGGATCTCGTCGGACAACGCGGCCGGCGGCAGGCTCGCCGCCGACACCCTCGGCAAGCTGCTCGGCGGCAAGGGCACCGTCGCCGTGATCAGCGTCGCCAAGGGGGTGTCAACGACCGATGCCAGGGTGGCCGGCTTCGAGGCGGAGATGGCGGCCAAGTTCCCGGGCATCAAACTGCTCGCCGAGCAGAACGACGACGCCGACAGCGTGGGCACCGCCACCTCGTTCATCGAGGGTGACATCGCCGCGAACCCGGACCTGAGCGGCGCTTTCGCCGCCAACGTGATCACCGCGCAGGGAGCGGCGTCCGGCATCGCGCACGCGCACAAGACCGGCAAGGTGAAGCTGGCCACGTTCGACGCCGACCCGACCCAGATGTCGATGATGACCAGCGGGACAATCCAGCTGGCGATCGCGCAGGAGCCGGCGCTCGAGGGTTCCGACGGCGTGCAGCAGGCGCTGAACGCGATCGACGGCAAGAAGGTGACCAAGAACATCGCCACTCCGCTGATCGCGATCACTCCGGCCAACATGAACAGCGCCAGTGTCAAGCCCTACATCTACGAGTCGGGCTGCCCGGCTGCCTAGAACTCCGGTGAGCGGGGAATCCTGTCAGCCGCATTCACTGGCGCGTTACCCCTTACTGACAGGGTTCCCCGCTCAGGAGCTGCCCGTGGCTTGTGCCGGGCGCGGCTTGTCCTCGGTCTGTGCCGGGGGGAGGTGCTCGTTAGTCTTCGCTGGGCGCGGCTCTTCTGCGGCCTTCGCTGGGCGCGGGATCTCCGCGGAGGCGGGGCGTGGCTTTGCCTCACTGTCGCCGAGGGGAACCCGGTAGACGCCGTACAGCGGCTGGAGCGCTGGTCTCTCGGCTGAGACCGGCGATGGGCGTGGCCCAGCCGGCGGCGCGCCGTGGTTGCGGTGCCGGCGCCGGATCACGAAGCGGACGATCCCGAAGACGGCCAGGAGCAGCAGCAGCACGAGGGATGCCGCCGCCGCGATCGCAAGGCCGACGTACAGGCCCAGGCGGGTATCCATGGGCGCCAGGCCGTCGGCGACGAACGTGAGCGGCGTCCGCACCGTGGCAAACGAGGAGCCGTGGACGACGAGGATCACCCGGCCGACGACCCCGCTCAGCGGCACCGGCCCCCACTTGCGTGAGTCGACCGAGATGTTGCGGTGATCACCCATCACCCAGATCTCGCCCTTGCCGACCGTGAACGAGAACGTGGTCCGGGACGGGCGGTCACCGGGGTAGAGGTAGTTCTCGCTGAGGGCCTTGCCGTTGACCGTGACCTGGCCCTTGGCGTTGCAGCAGGCCACGTGATCGCCGGGCAGGCCGATCACCCGCTTCACGAACAGGTCGTCGGTTCCGGAGACGCTGGCCGGCACCCGGAGCACCGCGATATCGCCGCGGCGGATGCCGGATGAACCCTCGACGGCCAGAATCCGGTCGCCCGGAGCGAGCGTCGGCTGCATCGACGTGGACTGCTCGAGATAGGGCTGGATGGTGACGACCGGGATCGCGACGCTGGTGACGAGGACCGCGAGGGCGAGCCCGACCAGTACCCAGAACGCGATCCGGCCCACGCGGCGGCCGCGCGGCTGGGCGGGCGGGGCCCAGGTGGCGATCTGCTGCGTCATGGGCGGCCTCCCATTCGCCAGCAGCGATCATGGTCTCAGAGGAAGGTCCTACCCTCACCTCTATAGGTCGGAACGGTCGCGACCACTGCATTTGCTTCGATCAGATGCAATTCGCCGAAGCGCTCGCACAGTTCGCCGGCCTTGGCGTGGCGCAGCCACACGCGGTCACCGATCTGCAGCCGGTCCGCGGCGGCACCGAGCAGCGGCGTCTGTACCTCGCCGGCGCCCTCCCGGCGGTCCAGCCGGAGCCCGGCCGGCAGATAGGGGGCGGGCAGCCGCGCCCGGTCGGCGGGACCCGAGGCCAGGTAGCCACCCCCAAGCGCGGTTACGACCCGCCGGCCCGGCTTGCGCACGACCGGCAGCGCGAAGAATGCCGCTGGCCGGCCCCGGAAACCCCGGTAGCTGTCGAACAGCCGGGGCTGGTAGAGCCCGGACCCGGCGCCGATCTCGGTCACGGCCGCCTCGGCCGCCGTCTTCTCCAGCGAGCCGGTGCCGCCGCCGTTCACGAACTCGAGCGGCGCGACGTCGCGCACGGCGGCGACGATCGCGGCCCGGCGCCGGGCGAGCTCGGCCCCGGACTGCCGCTGCATGTAACGGATGGCCAGGCCGTAGAGCGGGCGGCCGGCCGGACGGTCGCCGACACCTGCGATCTGTGCTTCGTACGCCATGAGGCCGACCAGGCGCAGCCCGGGCCTGGCGGTCACGGCCGCGGCAAGGGCCGCGGCCTCGGCGGGGGTCCGGATGGGGGAGCGGTACGCGCCAGCCCGCATCAGCCCGCCCAGCGCGACGTAGCTGGCGTCGATGTCGATGCACACCCGGACCTGCCGCGGCTCGGCCACGCTCGCCGCCGCCTTCTCGATCATGTCGAGGTGCTCGGGGCAGTCCACCATGATGGCGATCGATGCGGCGGCCGACGGGCTGCCGGCCAGCCGGGCCAGGGCGGCGCGGTCCGCGGTCGGGTAACCGACCAGAATCTGGTCGCTCACGCCCTGCTCAGCGAGCCACAGCGCCTCGGGCAGGGTGAACGCCAGGATGCCGCGGAACCCGTCCATGCGCAGCACGCGGCCGATCAGCTCGCGGCACCGCACGGACTTGCTCGCCAGCCGGATCGGCGTGCCCGCGGCGCGCAGCCGCATCGCCTCGGCGTTGGCGCGCAGGGCCTCCAGATCGATCACCGCGAATGGCGGCTCGAGGTGCGCGGTCGCGGCGTTGTACCGCAGCAGGTCGCCGGGTGTGACCGCCACGCTCATTCCTCGCCGGCGATGAGTTCTTCGTACTCGGCGGCGGTGAGCAGGCCGGGTGGGACATCGCCACCGGCGCCGGGGAGGCTGACCTTGAACAGCCAGCCGGCCCCGTACGGGTCGGAGTTGACCACGCCGGGGTTGTCGCTGAGCTCCGCGTTGACCTCGAGCACTTCACCGTCGACCGGCGCGAAAAGGTCGCTCACCGATTTGGTGGACTCGACCTCGCCGCACGGCTCGCCGGCCGTGACCTTGCTCCCCGCCGCCGGCGCCGACACGTAGACGACGTCGCCGAGCGCCTGCTGCGCGTGGTCGGTGATGCCGACGGTGGCCGTGGATCCTTCGACGGCCACCCACTCGTGCTCACGGGTGTAGTGCAGCTGGTCGGGAACGGTCATATTGGCCTCTCCTCTCAAGAGTTGGTGCGGCGGTAGAACGGCAGCGGCACGAGGTCGGCGGGCTCGGCGTTGCCCCTGACGTCGACGGCGAGCCTGCCCGGCTCCCCGTTCTCGCGTTCGGCCTGGCGCGCCTCGAGCGCGACGCCTGGCTCCACGTAGGCCATCGCGATCGGCCTGCCGAGTGTCGGCGACGGGGCCCCGCTGGTTACCGTCCCGCACACAGCCTGGTCCCAGAGAACGTCATAGCCGTGTCGCGGCACCCGCCTGGACCGGCTGACGAGCCCGACCAGCTCGCGCTGCGGCGTTGCCGCGGCACGCTCCTCGAGCGCCGCGCGGCCGACGAAGTCGCCGGGCTTGTCGAGCTTGACCACCCGGCCGAGCCCGGCGTCGAACGGCGTGAGGTCCGGCCCGAGCTCGTTGCCGTAGAGCGGCATCCCGGCTTCGAGCCGGAGCGTGTCCCGCGCGGCCAGGCCGGCCGGCAGCAGGCCGTGACCGGCGCCGGCCTCGGTCAGCGCCGCCCAGATCGCCTCGGCATCCTCCGGCCGGGTGAACAGCTCGAAGCCGTCCTCGCCGGTATAGCCGGTCCGCGCCAGCAGAACCTCCCGGCCCGCGACGGTGGCCGGGTAGCTGGCGTAATACTTCACCGCGTCCAAACCGGCGTCGGTCAGCGGAGTGAGGATCGACGTCGCGTTCGGGCCCTGAATGGCGATCAGCGCATACTCGTCGGTCCGGTCCGTGACCTGGGCAGCCGCGCCGGCGCGCTCGGTCAGCGCCTTGACGACGACGTCGGTGTTGGCGGCGTTGGCGACGACGAGGAACTCGGCGCCGGCGAGCCGGTAGACGATCAGGTCGTCGAGGATCCCGCCGTCCGGGGCGCAGATCATCGTGTACCTGGCGCGGCCGGGCACCAGCGCGGAGGGCTGGCCGGTCAGCGCGTAGTCCAGCGCGGCGGCCGCGCCGGGCCCGGTGACCATGATCTCGCCCATGTGCGAGAGGTCGAAGATCCCGGCCGCCGTGCGGACGGCGTTGTGCTCGGCCGTCTCGCTTCCGTAGCGCAACGGCATCAGCCAGCCGGCGAATCCGGTGAGCGTCGCGCCGAGGCTCTCGTGCACGCTGGTCAGCGGCGTGCGGCGCGGCAGCGCATGCGGGTGTGTCATCTGCGCTCCATGGCCGGGCGGCACCTCTCGACTGCGTCCGTTCGGGCGGCCGGCCTCCGCGAAGGCGAAGCCGTGGCGCCCCGGGTGACGTTAGCCTACCGACCGCGGGGCGGGCCGCCGAGTCCGCTGGCCGCTTCGTCCTGTGTGGTCCGCATATCGGAGATCAGCGGCGCTGGCCCCGGCGGCCTTCGCCCGGGCCACCCTCCCGTTCCCGGCTGGCCGAGCCGGCCGCGCCCGGTTCCGCCGGCCTGCTTCGGGCCAGCGGCCTGCTGGAACGCACCCGCGGCCACCTGACCCGAAGATGGGCGGAAGCTCGCGGGCTTGCTGGAACTCTGCGGGGCACCGGGCCAGAATCGTGAGGCATGGGACTGCTTACCGAGGATGAGATCACCGGCCGGCTGCCCGGGGCACCTGGCTGGACGTGGCAGGGGGACAGCATCGTCGCGACGGTTACGCAGAGTGACTTCCGGGAGGCGATGCTCTTTGTCGGCGCGGTGGCGTACGTGGCCGAGCGGGCCAACCACCACCCGGACATCCTGATCGAATGGAACAAGGTGACGCTGACGCTGTCGACGCACTCGGCCGGGGGCCTCACCGCCGCCGACTTCGACCTGGCCGAGCGGATCAACGCCCTGAGCTGAGCCAGCGTCTGGCCGGGAGAGGGCGGGCGCTTGTCGGCCGGGAGCGCACAGCCCCCGGTGTGCGCTCCCGGCCCGACATCCCACCGCGTGTCGCGACCCTCGTACGCTCGGCGCGCGACGGCCTCCGGCGATCGCGCCGGTGCGCGCCCGGCCGGGACGACGGTCCCCCTCCGCGACTCGCGGTTCCCCCGTTCCCGCGCGGCGCCGGTCCGCGACCCGGGTCGCCTGCTCATGACCCGGTTCACGGGCCATGGCCAGATGGGCCGCGGACCTCGCTCGCCCGGAGATGGCCTGGACTCCTGGCCCCCCGAGTGCCGCGCGGGGTTCTAGTTATACACGCTGCACTGAGTCGACTACAGCTAGTTATGGCAACAGGTTGGCTAGAGGACCACGCGGGCGTCACCGCATCCACTCATGCGGCGAATTTGCAGACCAGAGCCCGATTGCCGCGCCAAAACCCGGACTCCGGCGGTTACGGCATGCCGCTCGTGCGTGGTGGCGTGGAGTGGCCAGAGCATCGCGACCGGGTAGGGGCACCGGCGCCACCGTCGGCTAGCCTGAATCGCCGGGAGACAGAGTCGACAGTACGGAGGCGGGCAGCGTGGCCATCGTGGCGCTGGTCCTCTACGTGATCACCGCGGCGGCGGGCGTGGCCCTGCTGGGCACTGGCGGGGCGGCCAGG
>JASHQP010000585.1 GCA_030039095.1 Streptosporangiaceae bacterium | reverse complement strand
CGCCGCGGCCGCGGCGGCGATCGCCACGGTGCGCCGGGCCGTGCGTTCGCGCCCGGCGGCGCGTGGGGGTTTGCTGGCCTTCATCCGTCTCGCTCCCCGCTCTTGAGCCATGGCACGGGCACCGTCTCGCTGCCCGCTCGCTGCCGTGGCACGGGCACTCGTATCACTCCCCGCACTCCCGCCACGACTCCTACTATTTGTGTATAACTCGGGCCATTGCGAAGGTACCTCGTGTATTGGACGCCATACTGCCATGCGAGGTTGTCCTCGGAACAGGCATTTCTTACAGCTTTTCTGGCACCGTTCTTCGGCTGGCCTGGTGCCACCTTTCCGGCCGTTCTCGGCCAGCCAATGAGCCCGCCGGGGCGAGCCGGGCCGGGGCGAGCCCGCCGGGGGAGCTGGGCCGGCGAGCTGGGCCGGTGCGAGCCCGGGCCGGGGCGGTCCGTGTCCTGCGGGCTAGCCTTGGCAGGTGCTTACCAGGGTTGATCTGCGCGGGGAGACCGTGGCCCATCTCGGCGGGCAGCGGCTCGCGGGGGTGCTGCCACGGGCCAGGCTCGACGTCGAGGCGGCGCTGGACGCGGTGCGGCCGGTCTGCGAGGACGTGCGCGTGCGGGGCGCGGCGGCGGTCCGGGAGCAGACCAGGCGGTTCGATGGCGTCGACCTGCCCAGCACGAGGGTCTCGCGTGACGCGCTGGCCGACGCGCTCGCCGGCCTCGGCCCGGACGTACGGGCCGCGCTCGAAGAGGCGGCGCGGCGGGCACGCCTGGTGCACGAGGCGCAGCTGCCGTCCGATCCTGTGACCCGGGTTGCCGAGGGGGCCATGGTCACGGAGCGGTACGTGCCGGTGGACCGGGCCGGCGTGTACGTGCCGGGCGGGCTGGTCGCGTACCCGTCCTCGGTCGTGATGAACGTGATCCCGGCGCAGGTCGCTGGCGTGGCCGAGATCGCCGTTGCCTCCCCGCCCCAGGCCGAGAGCGGCGGCCTGCCACATCCCGCCGTGCTGGCGGCGTGCGCGCTGCTCGGGATCACCGAGGTGCACGCCGCGGGCGGCGCCCAGGCGATCGCGATGCTCGGCTACGGCACGGAGGACTGCGCGCCGGCCGACGTCATCACCGGCCCCGGCAACGTCTACGTCGCCGCCGCCAAGCGGCTGCTGCTCGGCCGGGTCGCGACCGACGGCGAGGCCGGCCCGACCGAGGTCGCGATCATCGCGGACGCAACGGCCAACCCGGCGTTCGTCGCCGCCGACCTGGTCGCGCAAGCCGAGCACGATTCACTGGCCGCCTGCCTGCTGATCACCACCGATCCCGGGCTCGCCGACCGGGTGGACCACGAGCTAACCGGGCAGGTCGCGGCCGCGCGGCACCGGGCACGTATCGAGGAGGCCCTGGCCGGCCAGTCCGCGTGCGTGCTGGTCGACGACGCCGACGCCGCCCTGGCCGTCTCGGACGCGTGGGCCCCGGAGCACCTGGAGATCCAGGCAGCCGGCGCCGCCGGGCTCGCCGCACGCGTCCGCAACGCCGGCGCGGTGTTCGTCGGGCCGTACGCGCCGGTGTCGCTCGGTGACTACCTGGCCGGCTCCAACCACGTGCTGCCGACCGGGGGGACCGCGCGCCACTCCGGCGGGCTCTCGGTGCTGACGTTCCTTCGCGGCATCCACGTCGTGACCTATGACGCCGCCGCGCTCGCCGAGGTCGCGCCGTACATCGACGCGCTCGGCGGGGCCGAGGACCTGGCCGCGCACGTGAACGCGGTCCGCGCCCGGCTGCGCCCGGAGTAATCAGCCCGGAGGGTAGGCGGCGACGAGGAGGGAGGCCATGGGTCATACGCTCGGACGCCCCGAGATCGCCGCCGAAGCGCTGGCCGCCGCGCCAGTCCAGCGCCGGCCCGCTGCGACCGGCTGAGAGCGGGCGGCCGGGAACTCCAGCCCGCCATCACGGGTGGAAAGCAAATGTCCTAGATTGCTCAACCGCGAGCGGCGCCCAGGAATCAGATGTCAGCCACAGTTAGCCGTGCCGTCATCGCGTGGCAGCCAGTTTCCAACCTCGGCTGTTGCACCGTGTGATCGTGAGGATCGCGATCATAACCGAGTCATTCCCGCCCGACGTGAACGGTGTCGCTCACTGCGTCCTGCGTGTAGCCGAGCACCTGGTCCAGCGGGGTCACCACCCGCTGATCATCGCCCCCCGTCCCGCCGGCAGCATGCCCCGCCCGGACGGCGCGCTTGGCTACCCGGTGGTGCGGATGCCGTCGCTGCCGATGCCCGGCTACCCCGGATTCCGGATCGCCGCCGCAGGCTCGGGCCTGCGAGCGACACTGACCAGCCACGGCACCGAGTTCGTGCATCTGGCGAGCCCGTTCATGCTCGGCGGCGGCGGCGCGTTCGTGGCCGGCCGGCTGCGGCTGCCGATGGTCGCCGTATACCAGACCGACATGCCCGGCTACGCCCGCGCCTACCGGCTCGGCCCGGCGGGCCAGGCAGCGGCCTGGCGCCGCGTGCGCCGGATCCACAACGCCGCCGGCCGGACGCTCGCCCCGTCCACGGCCGCGGCCTCGAGCCTGCACGCACACGGCATCCAGCGGGTCTGGCTCTGGGGCCGGGGCGTGGACACCGCGGCGTTCGACCCGGCCAAGCGCAGCGGGCAACTGCGTGCCGAGCTCGCGCCGAACGGGGAGATGCTGGCCGGGTACGTGGGCAGGCTGGCCCCGGAGAAGCGCGTCGAGCTGCTCGCCGAGGTGTCGGCGCTGCCCGGGGTGCGCCTGGTTGTCGTGGGCTCCGGCCCGGCCGAGGCCGCCGCACGGCGGGCCATGCCCGGCGCCTTGTTCCTCGGCCAGCGCCAGGGAGAGGAGCTGGCCCAGATCTACGCCAGCCTCGACGTGTTCGTGCACAGCGGGCCGCACGAGACGTTCGGCCAGACCCTGCAGGAAGCCGCGGCCAGCGGCCTGCCCGTGGTCGCGCCCGCCGCCGGCGGGCCGATCGACCTGGTCCGCGACGGTGTCACCGGGTTCCTGGTGCCGCC